>JAAWKM010000126.1 GCA_022797375.1 Lachnospiraceae bacterium | reverse complement strand
TCTAAGACAGCAAAAAACGCTGTCTAACAATCATTACAATTTCACACAAGAAAAATGCAAAAACAGCATTTTTCATTACTATTTGTGCCGTGCAAAGCATGGCATGGGGATTTTTATGAAACGGACGTGAAAAAATCCATAATTAGTATTTTTCTGCAATTTCACCTCTGTTTTTATATATGCTTCTGCCAGGGATATATCCCCGCACCATTGACAGAGGGTAAATATTTGTATTACTTCCTATAATTGTACCAGGGTTTAAGACACTGTTACAGCCTACTTCTACAAAATTACCAAGTATTGCCCCCATTTTTTTAAGCCCTGTGCCAATTTTATCTCCTTCATACCATAATGTAACCATAGTTTTGTCAGATTTTACATTAGATGTAATTGAACCAGCACCCATATGTGATTTATAGCCAAGTATGGAATCCCCTACATAATTATAATGTGGTACTTGCACATTATTAAAAAGAAGTACATTCTTAAGTTCAGTAGAATTACCAACAACACAGTTTTCACCAACAATGGCATTTCCCCTTATAAATGCACAATGGCGTACTTCTGTGTTTTTCCCTATAATACAAGGACCTGTAATCTGGGCTGTTTGTGAAACCCTGGCACTTTTTGCAATCCATATATTTTCATCCTTAAGCTCATATTCTGCCATATCCAGCTTATTTCCAAGTTCTATAATAAAATCCTTAATCTTAGGAAGGACTTCCCATGGAAACTCTGTATCTTCAAAAATTCCTGATGCAATAGTTTCATCCATATTAAATAATGTCCTGTTTTTTAACTTATCATACATAATAAAGCCCCTTTTCTGCGCTGCTTTTTACAAATAAATAATTTTGTGCCAGGCAGCACACAGACACAAATGTTAAATTACTGCTTTCTATTCCGCCTGTTATGGCAGGAATTTATTTATAATATGCTGCTGCTGTATCAAAGCACTGTTTTAAACCATAAGAATTGTTAATATTTTTTACCCCTTCAACACGCCTTATAATAAAATCATCAAGCTTTTGCATATATTCCTCTTCTGTAATCTTGCCTTCTGCAACAAGTGCAAGCCCAAGTTCCCAGCTTGCTGTAAGTTCAGGGTTAAGCAGTGAACGGATTGAAGAGTTTACAACATCATAAACCATTTCACCAATAAGTTCAGGTGTAATTATCTGTGTTTTTTTATTAAGCTTAAGGTACTTAATCTTAACAAGTTTACTTAATATTTCAGCCCTTGTTGCACTTGTACCAATTCCGCTCCCCTTTATCTGTGCCCGTAAATCTTCATCTTCTATTAACTGTCCTGCATTTTCCATAGCAAGTATTATTGAACCTGAATTATAACGTTTTGGGGGTGAAGTCTCACCTTCTTTTACCTCTGTACTGTTAAAATCCACTTCCATGCCCTTTTTAAGTTGTTTAACCATATTTATAAGGTTTTCATCAAATGTTTCCTGTTCCTGGCTGCCATCCCCTGGCTCCTCTTTTGGACTGCCTTTATCTATGGTTTCTTTTCTGGCAAATGAAGCTGTTGCAAGCTCAAGGTAACCTTGTTTTACCAGAACTTTAAAATTAGCAAAAAACTGTTCTTTGCCATGCCTTATAACAAGTGATGTTTTCATATATTCTGCTGGAGGATAAAATATACATAAAAACCTGCGCACTATTACTTCATATATCCTTGATGACTTCAAATCCAGGCTTTTTAAAGCCCCAATACCCTGGCCTGTTGGTATTATTGCATAATGGTCTGTAATCTGCTTATCATTAACATATCTTGTGCGTGAAATATTTTTATAGCTTTCATTTTGCAGGATATTTTGTGCATATGCACTAATAACCTGGTAATTACACAGTCCTGATATGTTTTTCTTTATTTCTTTAGCTACTGCTGTAGAAAGCACCCTTGCATCAGTCCTTGGGTATGTCACAAGCTTTTTCTCATATAGTTCCTGCACAATTTTAAGGGTTTCATCAGGGCTTGTTTTAAAAAGTTTAGAACATGTATTCTGTAATTCTGCAAGGTTAAATAATAATGGCGGGTTTTTCTTTTCCTTTTTTCTTTCTGCTTTTTCTATAACTGCTTTGTTATTTGTATAAAGAAATACATCTTCATTATTATTACTGCTGCCAGGCACCACTGCCCCAAGTGACTGGCAGAGAAGTTTTGCATCCTCTTTTTCTTTAAAACCATTTTCTTTATAAAGAAGTGGCGATTTAAAATAATCTGAGCCATCTACAGCCCGCCACTCACCATCAAACCCTGTGCAATTATAGCTGAAGTGCCCTAAAACCCTGTAAAACGGTGTTTTCACAAAGCTTCTTATCTCACGTTCACGCTTAACGACCATCCCCAGTACACAAGTCATAACCCTTCCTACAGATATAGCCACCCATTTGCCGTTTTTAAGGTAATTCATAACAGCTGGACCATATTTTAAAGATAGTACACGCGAAAAGTTAATTCCCATAAGATAGTCTTCTTTAGCCCTTAAATATGCTGAAGCTGAAAGATTGTCATATTCCGACAATGGCTTTGCCTCACGTATTCCTCTCTGTATCTCTTCTTCTGTCTGTGAATCAATCCACACACGCCGTTTGTCTTTGTCCACTGGTACTTTTGCCATCTGGTCTACAAGCCTGTAAATATATTCACCTTCACGCCCTGAATCAGTGCACACATAAATTCTTGTAACATCTTTCCGGTTTAAAAGCCCTTCAATTATTTTGAACTGCTTTTTAACATCAGGTATAAGTTCATAAAGAAAAGAAGCAGGCAGGAAAGGAAGTGTATTTAATGACCATTTTTTAAATGCAGGGTCATATGCATCAGGATAACTCATTGTCACAAGATGCCCTACACACCATGTAACAATATATCTTTCTGACTCAAGATACCCCTTTCCCTGGCTGCCTGCCACACCAAGGACTTTTGCAAATTCCTTGGCAACACTTGGTTTCTCTGCTATAAATAAATATTTATCCATATTAATTATTAATCCCCGTAAATTGTATGGTAACCTAATTTGTACACTTGTTAGTGCAACATGGTGATTTCACGAATTCTTTAAAAGCCTTTTCAGCAAAGACCACTGCAACAATCACAATACCTGCTGCACAGGCATATTTTACAATCTTAGTAACATTAATATCAATATTTATTTCTGTTTTTTTACCCATTATTCTATATCCTTTCTATATATAACTTTACATATATAGTAATTATAAATACTATAAAATTTTACAGTCCCCACGCCCTGTTACCATCCTGCCTCCAGTTTTTTCTATGCTTTCCTTTAAAAGCTGTACACTCTGCGCTGATTCCCCACCTGAATATAATTTATTATCATAAAGGCAGTATTTATCCCTGACATCAGATGGTGAAAGATTCGGCATAACAACATTTGCCCCTGCCATAAGCCCCATTTCCCGCCCTCCAGGTGCAATAGTCCCAAGTGCAGTAGTAGCAGGCAGCAGTACATATGGAAGCATCAGCCTGGTAATGCCAAGCAGGAAAAGGGTCTGTTCCAGTGTACCATTTTCTTTGCCTGCAAATGGTGTGTCTTTCTGTGAAATAAACGGCCCTATCCCCACCATATGTGGCTTTAACTCACGCAGGAAATATAAATCTTCCACAATGCACTCCGGAGTCTGGTATGGTGAACCTGCCATAAACCCTGCACCTGTCTGGTATCCTATTTCTTTAAGCCAGAAAAGGCATTCCTTCCTGTGGCTTAATGACATTTCTGCAGGATGGAGTTTATTATAATGTTCTTCTGTAGCTGTTTCATGGCGCAGAAGATATCTGTCTGCACCACTTTCATACCACGCAAGGTAATCTTTATAATCCCTTTCACCAACAGAAAGCGTAATGGCACAGTCCGGGTGCTTCTTCTTAATATTTTCTATAATAACACAAAGCCTTTCCCTGGTAAAATACATATCCTCGCCGCCTTGTAGCACAAATGTACGGAAGCCAAGGCTGTACCCTTCATCACAACAGCTGTATATTTCTTTATCACTAAGCCTGTACCTGCATAAACTACTGTTGCCACGTCTTATCCCGCAATAGTAACAGTTATTACGGCAATAATTAGTGAATTCAACCAGTCCGCGTATATATACATCTTTACCATATATATTTTTACGTACCTGTCTTGCAAGTTTAAAGAGATACTCTGCATCTTCTTTACTATGGCAAGCCAATAACTGGATAAATTCTTCCTTATCCAGCATCTCCCCGGCATAAAGCCTGTCAGCCATGAGCATCTGGCTTGTTTTAACCTCTGGCATAATTAATAGCCTAACTCCTCTCCTACAAGTATAACCTTAATACGCCCTGGAATACGTGACATCCTTGTTACTACAATCTGCCCACAGATACACCCATCAGACAGACAGTCCATACACCTGCCGGCACTGGCGCAAGGTGTTTCAAGCCCAAGCCTTACAGCGTTTGGTGGTGCAGCAATATTCCTTGTACGTGAAACAGCCTCATTCACGTCTTTTACTATTTTGTTCATTCCTGCAATAATTATTACGTTCTCTGGCCCATTGCACAGACAGGCAACCCTGTTTCCATTGCCATCAATATTTACAAGTTCCCCATCCATTGTAATTGCATTAGAACTCATAAAATAATAATCTGATGTGGCAATTTTGCCAAACATTTCCCTTTTTTCCTCAGGGGTCTTTGCATCTGCCTTATCATAGATTATGTAATCATCTGATTCTTTTAAATCGGCAACCAGCCCCATTTCATCCAGGGTAACAGACCCTCCCCATGAAATAGTGCAGTCTGGTGTAAGGAAACGTTTTGCCTTGGCATTAGCCTCTTCCCTGTCAATACAATAATAGCCTTCAATGCCACGGAGATTAAATTTATTAATAATAGTTCCAGCAAGGTTCTGGTAATTTATCTGTTTTGGTGTAAGGATAGTTTCAGTAGCATCCATTTATAGTGCCTCCTTTTTGGTTTAATAAAATGATTATAACACAAGTACTGGAAAAAGCCAATTTTTAAAAATTAATAGCTTCCATAATCCCCCTCAAAAAAATAATTATATAATTATTTTTTTGGGTAAAACATGTAAAAATTTTCATGTTCATTAAAAATGCCACTATGATAAAATTTAGATTGGGGTATTAATTTTAAATGTTATTATATTATCTAAAACTATCCTTATCGTAATAGATAATATAAAAATAATGAAAGGAGGAATTATAATAAACAAATTTTAGAAGCATTAAAAAGGCATAAAAGAAGGAGGTATTTATGAAAAAATCCAGATTACGAAAAATCATTCCAGTTATAATGTCGGCTGCACTGGCTTTAAATCCTGTGGGTACAGGTACTGTTTCCGCTGCAAAAAAGCCTGCACTAAACAAAAAAAATCTGGAAATAACAGTTGGACAGAAAACTACTTTAAAAGTAAAAAACAAAATAAAAGGAGCTTCCTATAACTGGAAGTCTTCCAAAAGCAAAGTAGCAAAAGTCACAAAAAAAGGAGTAGTACAAGGCATAAAAAGCGGCAAAGCCACAATAACATGCAAAATAAAAGTTAAAAAGACAAAGGCAGCAAAAGCTAGTACATATAATTTAAAATGCAAGGTAACAGTTAAAAAGAAAGCAGTTATAAAACCAACTGTAAAACCTGTTACTGAACCAACAACACAGCCATCATTTGAAACAAATGCTACTCCTGCAGCATCACCAGTCACAGAACCAGATGCTACAGCCACAGTATCACCAGAACCAATTATAAATCCTTCTGAAATAACAGTTACATCACAGAAAGATTTAGAAACAGCATTAAAAATGACAGGAATACACTCTTTAACATTAGAAACAGATGCCGCAGAAACTTTTGTTATTCCTAATGGTAACTATAAAGATATTGAATTAATTGTAAATACCCCAAATGCAGATGTTGATAATAATGGTATTTTTAAAAATATTACAGTTAATGCAATTAAAAGTAACACCTTTTGTGAAAGAGCACTTGGTAATACTTTCACTTGGAATGCTATAAAAGGTAGATTTGTAGTTGGTAAAGGGGCTTCTGTAAACGCAATTAATATTACGAAGACAAATTCAAAAGTTGAAATAAAAGTAGAAGAAGGTGAAGTTAAAACAATTAATGTGTCTGTCAAATCTGATCTTATTATCGAAGGAATTGCTCTATCTGTTAATGGAGGAACTGCTTTACCTATTAATCTATCAATAACATCACCTGAGGCTGTTAATTCTACAATACATACTTTTCTTAAAATCACTCTTAATTTAACAGTTAATGCAAAAGTGATTCTTGAAAAAGGGTCAGAGAATAGTGAAATTAATGCTTCTGATAATATTTCTATTAATGACAATATACAAAATAACACTGATAGTACATTGAATGTTACAAAACCTAATGGTGAAACAGAAACAATAGGCACAGGTACAACAAGTACTGTATCACCTGGCTATAACCCACCATTTGTTTTACCAGCTTCAAAACAAACACCAGCACCATCTGCAACATCAATACCAGAAAAACCTGCTGAGGACATAGACCTGCCTCTCGAAGATAACTGGACAGCAGACTGGAATTCTTCTAAAATAGTAAGTGAAACAGCTTTCAGCCAGTATTCTGCTGATTTCCTGACAGGAAAGAAAATTACTATTACCTATACTGTTGACGAAGGCGGATGGACCAATTTAGGCGTATTTGCTGGCAGCAATGAATATGATGAAGGTAATTTTATTGGAATTAAACCTACTGGAAGTACAGAAAGCAACACAAGCTATTCTTTTGATATTACAAAAGAAATTGCTCAAAAATTAATTAGTGGCGGTTTATATATTGCAGCTGACCATGCGGCTATTAATTCTGTTAAAATTATTGTAAAAGACAGTACAACAGAAACAGCTAAACCAGCAGAAGATATAACTTTACCACTTGAAACTGGATGGACAGCAGACTGGAATTCCTCTAAAATAGTAAGTGAGACAGCTTTCAGCCAGTATTCTGCTGATTTCCTGGCAGGAAAGAAAATTGCCATTACCTATACTGTTGACGAAGGCGGATGGACCAATTTAGGCGTATTTGCTGGCAGCAACGAATATGATAAAGGTAATTTTATTGGAATTAAACCTACTGGAAGTACAGAAAGTAACACAAGCTATTCTTTTGATATTACAAAAGAAATTGCAGAAAAATTAATTAGTGGCGGTTTATATATTGCGGCTGACCATGCGGCTATTAATTCTGTTAAAATCACTACTAAAGACATATCACCAGAGCCTGGTAATACACCAGAACCTGGCAATACATCTGGACCTGATATAACACCAGAACCTGGCAATTCACCTGAACCCGGTATAACACCAGAGCCTGGCAATTCACCTGGACCTGGCAATTCACCTGGACCTGATATAACACCAGAACCTGGCAATTCACCAGATCCTGATGTAACTCCTGGACCTGGCAATACTTCTGAACCTAGTCCAGCGCCTGAAGATATAACCCTGCCGCTTGAACCCGGGTGGACAGCAGGCTGGAATTCCTCTAAAATAGTAAGTGAAACAGCTTTCAGCCAGTATTCTGCTGATTTCCTGGCAGGAAAGAAAATTACTATTACCTATACTGTTGACGAAGGCGGATGGACCAACTTAGGTGTATTTGCTGGCAGCAATGAATATTCTGAAGGTAATTTTATTGAAATTAAATCCAAAAATGATAGTACACACAGTAATACAGAATTTTCTTTCGACATAACAGAAGAAATTGCTCAAAAATTAATTAGTGGTGGTTTATATGTTGCGGCTGACCACGCAGCTATTGACTCTGTTATAATTATTACCAGTGGTACATCAACAGAACCTGGCACTCCATCAGAAAATATAAACCTTACTCTTGAACCCGGGTGGACAGCAAACTGGAATTCCTCTAAAATAGTAAGTGAAACAGCTTTCAGCCAGTATTCTGCTGGTTTCCTGGCAGGAAAGAAAATTACCATTACCTATACTGTTGACGAAGGCGGATGGACTAATTTAGGCGTATTTGCTGGCAGTAATGAATATGATGAAGGTAATTTTATTGAAATTAAATCCAAAAATGATAGTACACACAGTAATGCAGAATTTTCTTTCGACATAACAGAAGAAATTGCTCAAAAATTAATTAGTGGTGGTTTATATGTTGCGGCTGACCATGCAGCTATTGACTCTGTTACAATTTCTTCATCTAGCAATTAATACTAAACAAATAACTAACATATAATTAATTTATGTATTTTCCTAAAAGCCATAAATTAGAATTATACAAAACATCCTGGTTCTCTTCTACTGGACCAGGATGTTTTAATTTAAAAATAATAATTATATTCCTGGATTCAGCCAACGGATTTTTATAACTTTTTTGAATGCTATGCAAGGCAACTGTTTTATGGTATACTCTAATCAAAAATGCAAGGAGAAAATAGCATGGAATATAAGTATATGAGAATACAGGGCAGAGAAAACTCCTATATTACCAAGTATCCCAAAGGGATATTCAGTCTTTGTTGGAATCTGCTAAGAGATGGGCAATTAACCAACGAAGAAAAAGAATTGTTTATATCTATTGATGACTGGTTCAAAGAGCATCTTCCTGAACCAGAACCTTGTAAAAACCATCAAGAGGCCATTACATTTTTTAAGTGTGAAAGCACATTGGAAATGGTTGAAAAACTAAAGCCTGCTATTGCACTTTTAGATAGACATCAAAAACCTTATGATGTTGTTTACACAAATTTTGTGGGAACCATCATTTATGAAGATGACTGGCAGGTTGCTGTCCAGGTTGAGAATGGAAAGCTTCCGTTACGCATTTAGAACAGCTTTTCCAAGGGAAGTATGCACAAGGTGGCTGGCAGCTCTGTCCTGCTCTTTGTATGCTTCTGTGGAAGCCATAGAAATTTCCTCCTTTCTCCCACATGGTGTGGTACATAGTTTATAGTTACATTTATATAATCCAAACAACACTATTTTAAGTTGTTGCTGCTTGATTATTTGCAAAGTGGAATAAAAAATCATAAATCTAATCTCATATATATAGATGTACTCATAGGACTATCGTTATAGCAATCTATTGTGTAAAATCCAAATCTTTCATATAAATGAATTGCCTGTCCTAAAAAGGGGAGAGTATCTAACAACATATAAGAATAACCAATTTGTTTTGCGTCAATTACTATTTTCTGCACCAGTAGTTTACCAATATTTTTTTCTCTAAATTGTGGTCTTACGTAAAGACGTTTCATTTCACAATTCAGTTCATTTATTTTTCTTAGCCCTATACAACCTGCGGCTTCCCCGTTACAATAAGCCAAATACAGTCTTCCATAAGGCATCCCATATTTTTCTTCTAAATGATTTATTTCTTCATTATAATTTTGAATATCAAGATAATTTTGAAATAAGCTATCATTAGTTATTAGCATATTTGTGTATTCCGAAAATAAATTGTTTATTTCTTGTGTATGCTCATAGGCTAAAACAATTTCAATGTTCATCATAGTTCCTCCTAAGTTGAAATTTACTTATTGTCATTTTTACGCAAAATATTTTCAATCAATATCATTGCTTCGCATAATTTATCACAATCTTTTTTGTCCATATTTTTTGACTCCTTTGCTTCCCAAAACGAGTTTTCTTGTTAAAAATCCTTTTTTTCAAGTTTCACAATAATTCTACTTACATAACTCTTGTCCATGTTTAGATGTTCACATAATTCAGTGGCATTTATCCTTTGGTTAATATATATTTCAAATAACACTCCCGATTCAGGCCATGAGAAACTTGTCCCTAGATATCCCTTATTCATAACATCTAACCATATCATATAGTATCGGTTAAATTGCCGTATTTTTTTAATCATATCTTCACTCACTGCTTTACCTCCTCTGAGCGAAGCAGATTGACAAAAGCTTGTCAATAGAATATAATTAAACTGTGAGTTTAATTAATGAAAGGAGAGGTAAAGATGGCATACAGAAAAAAGAACCAAAAAACGTACATAGAAGAAATATTGCTGCCACTGCTTCTCCATTGTTTATCAAGAAAGATTGAGAGGTGTTTGAAATGAGAATATCCAAAAAGAAAGTAACTTCACTTATTGTTTTATTCCTTTTTCTTGTTGGTTTAATTTGGGTAACAGTTTACCTAAAGAGAGTTGCCAGTTATAAGCAAAACATAAAGGGAACTGTTTTTGAAGAAATAGATTTTGCCAATGTTTCTGATGGAATTTATACCGGAGAATATGATGTTGGTTTTATATATGCCAAAGTAGAAGTTTCTGTGGAAAATGGAAAAATTGTAAGTATTAATATTCTGGAGCATAAGCATGAACGTGGAAAAGCCGCAGAAACAGTCATAGAGAAAATAATTGAAGAACAAAAAATTAATGTTGATGCAATCTCTGGTGCAACGAATTCAAGCACTGTAATTAAAAAAGCTGTTGAAAATGCACTCAAAAGTGAACAGTAAAATATTAACTAAAAAGTGAAATGGATACATTTTCCTGTTAATAAAATTTCCAGTTATAATTCCGGTTCTGCCAGAAGCCAGCAGGTTCCATGTGCCAGGGACTGGAAAACCTGCGTCCGTCTGCCAGCACAGTATAACTGGAATTAGTGTGAAAAATGATTCTAAGACAGCAAAAAACGCTGTCTAACAATCATTACAATTTCACACAAGAAAAATGCAAAAACAGCATTTT
>JAAWKM010000125.1 GCA_022797375.1 Lachnospiraceae bacterium | reverse complement strand
CTTTTAAATTCAATCCTCTGCCGTTATGCCAGTATTTGTAATGAAAATGGTGTAATTCTGTATACAGATATAAGGACAGGGCTTCTTGAATTTATGGCAGACAACGACCTTACTGCTTTATTCTGTAACCTGCTAGACAACGCAACAGAAGCCACAGCAGAAATACCAGGGGCATATATTGACCTTAGTGTAACCTGTAAAAAGGAAAAAGCTTTTACTATCATTTCAATGTCTAATTCTTGTAACCAAAACCCATTTTCAGAAAAAACAGGCCTGCTTGTATCACATAAAAAGGACAATATATACCATGGCTATGGAATAAAAAGCATACAAAAAATTATTAAAAAATATAATGGGAAATTACAGATATATTATAATGAAGAAAATAAAACTTTTCATAGTATTATATTGTTAAAAAAACAGGCATAAACCAGAAAGCTTTGGGCAAATCTTCCCAAAGCTTTCCGGTCCTAAATTATGTAAGATAAGTTTCACCAGTGGTTGTTTCAATTCATGCCTCCACCTTTAGAAGGGGAGGGACTTCTTACTATTATAAGTTTAAACTTTGCATGAAATATTTAAAGTTATCTTTATTAACAATTTGTTTCTGTTTTAACTATTATGCATGGTAATTGTAAACTGGCTGATAATATTAATCCAATTGCAATACATACTGCAAATTTTTCCTTTCCTGCAATCCAAAGCAACATAAAAACAACCATAAAAAATATTACAATAAAACATGTAGTTTTCTTATAAATTACCTTTTCATCCTTTGAAAGCCTGCGGTTTTCAGAATCAACTGGACTTAATATACATAAACTGGCTGCAGCTGCCAAAGTTAACCCCCCTAACACTGGGCTGCAAACAATATAAGATACAATGTTAATACATAAAAACAATAAAACACAGGAACCAACAAAACATGTACTTGCCTTTTTTGCATGGAATCCGCCACTAAATTTTCTAAGTACCATAAATGGAATAATAACTACTATACCTTCAAATAATTTACCCATTATTCCACTTATTAATATAACAAGAAACAGTGGCGATATAGTTATAAAAAAACTATAAATTGCATATTCATACAATTCCTTATCTTCAGATTTAATAGCATCATGTTTTATAAGCCATGCACTTATATTTTCTATAAAAACAGAAATCATTTTTTCCTTTTAAAGCGCTCCAGTTCCTTAGGTGCTTTAGGCTGGTATATTACACAGCATGATGTTGAATTTGCTTCTGTCCGTAATACAGAATCTAACATATTTGCTACAGTTTTTGCAACTTTCTGTGATGCATTTTTACTATATTTCATTATAATTTCCTCCTTTAATTTATGGTTAACCACTGGATATTATAATAGATATAGTAACACAAAAAAATACATATTTCGATATCAAAAGGACTAAATGACATTTTTATGGCCTAATTGGTCTATAATGGGCATATTTATAACTTTTTTATATAAAATACAGAAAAATAATGTATGGCATTGATATATAGCATTATATTCTATGCAGTTATATCTAAATTCTAAATATTAATTGAAAACACATCCTCTTAATTTATTATCATATAAATATTTTTGATTGGTACTATTATACCACACAAGTCCTTGTGTACTGTACTTTTACTAACCCCAAATACCGTTGCTGTCTGTCTTACTGTAGCATTATTTTCAACCATATACCTGGCAAGCTGTACTGCACGTTCTTCAAGGCTGTTTTCAAGATAACTGTTATGCCTTTGCTTTCTATATACTGGCTTTTCCAATGAAAAATGCTCCTCATAAAAGTTTTGTACATTCTATGAAAAATAACCGGAAATTATGCCTAATAACAGCATATAGCACTAATAAACATTTATATTTTATTTTCTTTTTCCTCTTCTACAATACATCTTGCCACATGGACGCCACTTGCTGATGCATGTGATAATGAATGGGTCACACCACTACAATCACCAATAACATATAGTCCCTTTTTCTCTGTTTCAAGATGGCTGTCAATGCCTACTTCCATATTATAAAATTTCACCTCAACACCATATAAAAGAGTATCATCATTGGCTGTACCAGGAGCAATCCTGTCAAGCCTGTATATCATTTCAATAATGCCGTCCAGTATCCTTTTTGGCATTACAAGGCTTAAATCCCCTGGTGTAGCCGCAAGTGTAGGAGTAATAAAACCTTCTTTTATACGTGACTGGTTACTTCTCCTTCCCCTTACCAGGTCACCAAATCTTTGTACCAGCACACCTCCGCCAAGCATATTTGAAAGCCTTGCAATACTTTCACCATATCCATTGCTATCGCTGAAAGGTTCTGAAAAATGTTTTGCAACAAGCAAGGCAAAGTTTGTATTTTCTGTATGTTTTGCAGGGTCTTCATAACTATGCCCATTTACTGTAACTATGCCATTAGTATTTTCTGTTACTACAACACCATGAGGGTTCATACAGAATGTACGTACTAAGTCTTCAAACTTAGCAGTCCTGTATACGATCTTACTTTCATACAGTTCATCTGTAAGATGTGCAAAAACCTCTGCTGGCAGTTCAACCCTTACACCAATATCCACACGGTTTGACTTTACAGGAAGTGAAAGTTCATTACACACTTTCTGCATCCATTTGCTTCCACTTCTGCCAGCTGAAATAATACATTTCCTGCAATTATAACTTCCACTTGAAGTTTCTACAATATATTTTCCATTATTATAAACCACATGTTCTACAGGCGTATCAAAATAAAAATCTGCTTTATCTTTTAATAAATTATAAATATTTCTAAGAACTATATAATTGATATCAGTTCCAAGATGGCGCACTGATGCATCCAGCAGATGAAGCCCGTTTTGCAGGCAAAGCTTCTTAATATGTGTATCAGCTGTTGAGTAAAGCTTTGTTCCTTTTCCACCAAATTCAAGGTTAAGCCTGTCGGCATAGTTCATAAGTTCAAGTGCTTTCTCTTTGCCAATATATTCATAAAGAGTACCACCAAACTGGTTTGTTATATTATATTTTCCATCAGAAAATGCACCAGCACCACCAAAACCATTCATAATTGAGCAGCTTTTACAATGTACACATGATTTAACATTGCCATTTCCAATAGGGCATTTGCGGTTTTCAAGGGAATGTCCGGCCTCAAACACTGCTATCCTAAGATTTTTATCCAGGTTCACAAGCTCATATAAAGCAAAAATACCACCAGGCCCTGCCCCTGTAATAATAATATCATAATCCATATATAACACTCCTTCCACTATTACTATTCTACAATATTCTGCAAGTAAAAAACAGCTTTTTTTAATAGTAACATAGCAGTGCTTTCAGCACTGGTTATGTACACATTTTGCAAAAAACTCTTGACAAGACTGTGCATATACTGTATATATTAATATATACAGTATATGCACAGTCTTATTTTTATTTAAAGGGAGGCAGATATTATGCTAAAGGTAGAACACTTAAATAAAACACTTTCTAATAAAAACAATACATTTAAGCTAAATAATATATCTTTTACACTACCTAAAGGATATATATGCGGGCTTATGGGTGAAAACGGTTCTGGCAAATCTTCCCTTATAAAATGCCTTACAGGATTATACCAGCCTGATAATGGAAATATTTTTATCCAGAATATGCCTTTTTATAAAAACGAAACAAAGAACAAAGATATGCTAGGCATTGTTCTGGATACAAATTTTTATAACCAGAGCTTTAATTTAATACAAATTGGCAAGTATTATGGCAGTCTTTACAATGCATTTAATTATAAACAGTATCTTGCATATTTGTCTTTATTCCATCTTGACAGCAAAAAGAAATTCAAACATCTTTCAAAAGGAATGAAAATAAAAGTACAGATTTCATTTGCCCTGTCGCACAATGCAAAGCTTTTTCTTTTTGATGAACCAGAAGACGGACTTGACAAAGATTCAAGAAAAGAACTTGTGAAAATCTGTACAGAACTTGTATCTGATGGTGAAAAATCTGTCCTGCTTTCCTCACATATAACGGAAGACCTGGACAGAATAGCTGACTATATTGGATATATGCAGAATGGGAACATGTTATTCTTTTTGCCAAAAGATACATTATGCAACAAATTCAGGATTATTAAAGGAGAATACTATAAACTACATAATATTCCAAAAGGAAAAATTGTATATATGGAAAAAGACAAATACATAACAAGTGCTATGGTTATGGGAGGAAACAAATATTCATCAGATAAAACACTTGAAGTTTATAAACCATGTATTTCTGAGTTCATGTATTATTTTGTGAAAGGGGGAAATGAAAATGCCAAAAATATTGCAAAGGACTTTATTAATATCAATAGCTAATTATTTGTGTTATATATCTTTTTACTATATAGCCTCTACTATTGTAAGTATTGCTTTAAATGATAAACTTGGATTTATTGAAAACAGATATTCCTCAATCTTCTTCTTTATATTTGCATCAGAATTTTATGATACTAAAATTCCAGATTATATATTTATTGCACCATTTTCCAAAAGTGAAAGAATGGCAATGCAAAAGAAACTATTTTTATATAACCATCTTGCTGCATGGACTATAACATCAATAGTAATTGTATCTCCTGAATTAATAGCATCAATTATTAACATGAATATTTATAACTTTGGCAAATCTGTATTTGTGATACTTGTAATATATTTTCTATTATTTACAGCAGGGCACTTTAAATATTTTAATCTGTTAAACAGAAAAAATTATAAATGTACAGGTCTGCTTACAGATACAATTATACTTATAGACTCCTCAATTACTGCTGCTATTGCTACAGAAACAGCCCCTGGCATGTTCACATATATAATTGCTGGCGCTATTGCAATTTCTGCAATTCTTGATTCATTATATTGTTACAAAAAACATTTTAGAAATATGCTTGAATTTTATTCTGATTATGAATTAAGGATACAGAATAATAATTATAAGCTTTTTTCAAAAACATGGAAATGAGGTAATACATGAAAATATTAATCTCTGCAACAAAAAATATGCCTATATATGAGCAGATTATAAAGCAGATACGTGATGCAGTCATAAGCGGTGAATTAAAACCAGGCGAAGGCATGCCTTCCATCAGGGTACTTGCTAAAGACCTGCAAGTTAGTGTTATAACAACAAAACGTGCATATGAAGAACTTGAAAAGGAAGGGGTAATTGAAGCCAGACAGGGCAAAGGTTTTTATGTATGCCGCCAGAATAACGACCATATGCGTGAAAAACAGATAATGGATATAGAAAACCGGCTGCTGGATTTAATAAAAGAAAGTAAAAATGCAGGAATGGGGCTTGATGATATTATTGGTTTAGTCCAAATGTTGTATGAGGAAAAATAACTTAAAGCTACATATTAATGGTACGTAAACTATAGCATAATATTTGTATATAGCGGCAAACTGTCAATAAAAACCAATTCCATCCATAAAGTTTGTGTCTGCGTGTTGTTTTCCACAAACCTGGATTATGCATAAAAAGCAAAGCATAAATAATGAAAAATGAGGAAAAAATATGGAAAATATAATTATTAAAACTAAGGAAGCATCTGTAAATTTTAAAGGTTTCACATTATCCCCTGTAAATATTGAAATCCCAGAAGGTTTTATTATTGGTATAACTGGTTCAAATGGTGCAGGAAAAAGTACGTTTCTTGAAATGGTTCTTGGATGCTTTCCAAAAATGAACGGAACTGTCACAATTAATGGTTATGATGTAGTAAAAGAACGCCAGAAAGCACTTGCAACTATAGGTGTTATCTCAGAAAAAAGAACTTTTTATGAAAATGAAGATGCACTTAAAAATGAAGAATATTTCTCACCTTTTTATAAAAACTGGGAAAAAGAAACATACCGCAAATTCCTAAAAAAAATGGATATTCCATGCATCCAGAATATAGGAAACTTTTCAAAAGGTGAACGGGTGAAATTCCAGCTTGCATTTTCTGCTGCATATAAACCAGCGTTGCTTATAATGGATGAACCAGTTGCAGGTTTAGACCCTGTATTTAAAGCGGATTTCTTTAAAATCCTCCAGGAATTTGTGGCAAAATATATGACTACAATACTTATTTCTGATAATGTAACAGAAAACCTGGCAAAAATTGCAGATTATTTAATTACAATAGAAGATGGGAAATGCAGCTGGAAGGAGGTTATTTAATGATTACACTAAAACAGCTTGTTTACAAAGAAATATGTGAAATGAAAGAACGGCGTAAAAAAGAAACCTTTGGGACTTATTATATCTTTTATATACTCACAATAATTTATACAATTATGACACCTGTTGTTATACCTGTTAATGGAACTTTTGACATGCTCTGTATTTATATTTTCTTATGGATTGGATATACATCTATATGGTTCCTATATCAATATTTATATATTGTAAAAGAAAATGGAACTATACAAAATATATTTTTAAAATATCAATTTATCCCTGTAGATATGGATACTTTGTTCCTTGCTAAAATTATAGCTTTAGCAAGGTTTATAATAATTCATATCCTGCCAGCACAGGTACTGGCATTTATATACAAGGCATATTGTACATATAAATATGGCTGTAAATTTTTTGATATTCCTTTGTTTTTACCTGCAATATCAGGAATAATATATTTCTTAATTTTATCCATAATAATATACAAATACAGGCGGGCAGCAATCCCATAAAAATATACATTTGCATTAATATAATTTCCAGTTATCTTGTGTTGGTTGTAAAACGGACGGTTTCTTATGCCAGAGCCAGAATATTCCGTACAGGAGCACGCTTCCGCTACAATAACCCACGCAACAGTGCATAATATCCCTATGTTACAAAAGGAACTGCCGTCCCTTTTGTAACATTTAAAACGGGATACAAGCACTGGCGGGGTTAAAGTGCATCCTTTACGGAATATTGCTGGCATCTGGCATGTGAAACCTGCCGCTGTAAACTTACAATAAAACCAACAATAAAAAGATAACTGTAAATTATATGTCAGGAGATAATTTTGCAGATTTTTACGTATACAGTATAGTTTTTACTTGTAATTGTACGAATACTAATACAAAATATATTGTATTAACTTTCCGTTTGTCTGAATAAACCGCCACACACCATAATTTCCAGTTATATTATCAGTTTTGCCAGTAAACAGCAGGGTTCCAGTGTCCAGCTAAACTTTATTCCATGACAGGTGCACTTCAGCACCGCCGGCATTTAATTCCCTGTGTCACAGAAGAAATGTAAATTTCTTTTGGAACACAGGGAATTTATGTGCCGCTGCGTGGGCTGACGTAGCGGAATGCATGCAAAAGCCATGTCTGCGACATGCTTTCCTGGAATGGAATAATTTAGCCTGGACACGGAAAACCCTGTGTCCGTTTACATCAATAAAAGATAACTGGAATTTACCCCATAGTTTTATTTACTGCATTTACAAGTGCGTGTATTGAAGCTGTTATAATATCTTCATCTGTAGCCACACCCCATACAGGTTTATCGTTATTATCAATTGTAATCCCTACATAACAGATTGCAACTGCATTAGAATTTCTTGATAATGAATGCTCCTCATATTCTGCAAGATGGTACACTGTATCAAAGTGTTTACGTATTGCATTATTAACAGCATTAAGACGTCCATTGCCTTTTGCTTTAACAACAGTAACTGTATCACCCTCTTTAATAGAAACTGATGCAATAATGCCATCCTTCTGTTCAAAATGGCACTCTGTAACATCAAATTTATGTTTAACCATTGAGTAATTTTTACGGAATATCTGTAACATATCATCTGGTGAAAGTTCTGCATGTTCATGGTCAGAAACACCCTTCATAAGATAACCGACCTCTTCACGCATCTTATCTGGCAGCACAATTCCAAAGTTCTGTTTAAGGACATATGCTACACCACCCTTTCCAGACTGGCTGTTTATACGGATTACATCAGAATCATAAGTCCTTCCGACATCTTTAGGGTCAATTGGCAGATATGGCACTGTCCAGTATTTGCTCTTGCCCTCATCATGGTAAGCCATTCCTTTGGAAATAGCATCCTGGTGTGAACCTGAAAATGCAGTAAATACAAGTTCGCCTGCATATGGCTGGCGCACTGGCACTTTCATATCAGTGAGTTCCTCATACATATCTGCAATTTCCTGCATATTTGTAAAGTCAAGCCCTGAATTAACACCATGCGAATGAAGGTTCATAGCTGTAGTTACTATATCAAGGTTGCCAGTTCTCTCCCCATTTCCAAACAAAGTACCTTCAAGCCTGTCAGCACCTGCAAGTACGCCAAGCTCTGCTGTCGCAACACCTGTCCCCCTGTCATTATGTGGATGGAGTGACAAAATAACATTATTGCGGTAATTTAAATGTTTATGGACATATTCAATCTGGCTTGCAAATACATGCGGCATTGCATTCTCAACAGTTGAAGGAATATTAATTACTGCCTTTGCATTTTCCTCTGGTTTCCATATATCAAGAACCGCATTGCACACATCAACAGCATATTCTGCTTCTGTGCCATGAAAACTTTCAGGGCTGTATTCAAAGCGTATATTTCCTTTGACTTCTTCTGCCAGTTCTTTTAACAATACTGCACCATCTATGGCAATCTGTTTAATTTCTTCTTTAGATTTTTTAAATACCTGTTCCCTTTGTGCTACAGATGTAGAATTATAAACATGGACAATAGCATTAGGTGCACCATCTACAGCTTCAAATGTCTTCCTGATAATATGTTCCCTTGCCTGCGTAAGTACCTGTACAGTTACATCACTGGGTATAAGATTTCTCTCTATAAGTGTACGCAAAAAGTTATACTCTGTTTCAGATGCAGCTGGAAAACCTACTTCAATCTCTTTAAATCCAATTTTTACGAGCATTTTAAAAAAGGTAACTTTTTGTTCGAGTCCCATAGGCTCGATTAATGCCTGGTTGCCATCACGTAAATCAACACTGCACCATACAGGTGCTTTGTTTATAGCATCTTTCTTAACCCAGTCATAACATTCCTCTGGTGGCATAAAATAACTTTTCTGGTACTTCTCAAAACCTTTCATAATTAATAACCATTTCCTTTCTATAAATACCAGGTCCTATGCACAAGACCTTATTAACACTATACGGCAATACATGAAAAAACCCGTCTCTGTATATAAATACATAGAGACGGGAGAATATACTCACGCGGTACCACTCTTATTCATGGAACAACCATGCTCTCACAGGTGCATCTGCTTTCGCTTCAAAACCCTTCCCCTGTAACGGTGGGACTCCGTCCAAATCTACTTATACTTCAACCGGCAGCTCCAAGGCGAGTTCACTACTTCACTTCTGCTGTTTCACATCAGCCAACAGCTTTCTGGATTCCGTTACATAGCTAATATTCCTTTTCTTTGCTTTATCTGCACTATACTATAACATAAATACCTGTATTTGAAAAGACCCTTTTTTATTTTTATATCCTATTCATTATAAAAACCAGACAGAACAATTATCATATCAAAGTATATCCAGTTCTACATAATGGTATCCAGGAAATTTTTTATCAATTATACTTCTGGTAAAGTTTATCCAGCTTATACATTTATCCAATATAATTGCATCACCTGTTACCACATTACTTAAACCAGATAATACAGAATCAACATTATTAATCACTTCTGTTTCTACTTCAAACGGATAACTGGCCAGTTCCCCATGTATACAAGCCGCAAGCCGTCCAGTATTAGATACAGGTGCATCCATATAGAATACTGCCTTTGAAACTTCCATATTTTCCAGTTCCTCTCCTATAAGCTGTATTGCTTCTGATGTTTTATCTATAAGGCTATATGTCCCTCTTAAACCTGCAAGGTCACGTACTGTACCATCCATACATTTTAAAAGTGTAGTCCCTGAAAGCGCTATTTCCAGTGTTATAATTGTATTAAAACCATCAATAAATACTATTCCGCCCTTTTCTGAAACTGTCCTGCATTTTGCAGTACGTATATCTAACTGCTTTTCCTGTGATACCATACGTGCAAGTGCAAGCCTCTGCCGCTCTGACAACATATAATGGTTTCCCGTAAATACAGATGCACTTTTCATACTATATCCGTGGTTTAAAAGATAATATATATCATTTGCTGCTGCATTTATCTTCTCCATAGCTTCCGTTCCAAATTCTTTTTCATCACCTGGCACATAACCGCGCCTTACTACTTTAGACATAATTATACCCCGTTTCTGGATTAGACCATAATAATATTATAAAGACTGTTTGTACATATAGATAGATGCTTATTATTAATGAATGAATTATTTCGATATTTTGTTCTTTAATGTTTCTTATGTTTTATTATTTTATTTATATTATTTCACAATTATAACACTTTGGCAAAAGCATGACAACTCTGTACAGTTTCTTTACCACGTCCGTTGTTACTATTCAGCCTTACGGCTTAATATTAACATAGCAGTGCTTTCAGCACTGGTTATGTACACATTTTCTTTGAAAAACCATATGAATTTGAAATAATCCCCGAAAGCCCTGTATTTACAAGCATTAAGAATTAATTTAGAAACCATTTTACTACTAATTTACTACGATTGTGGAATAAGCCTTGATACACAATAAAATGAAACCATATGCAAAGTAATGTAAAAAACCACGTCCGTTTCATAAAAATCCCCATGCCGTGCTTTGCACGGCACAAATAGTAATGAAAAATGCTGTTTTTGCATTTTTCTTGTGTGAAATTGTA
>JAAWKM010000005.1 GCA_022797375.1 Lachnospiraceae bacterium | reverse complement strand
GCATGATTTTGGAACAAAATCTTTTTTTGCAAAATGTGTGCATTTTCAGCGTTTCCCGCGCTGCTTGTTACTATGAACAGCGTAGCTGTGAATAGTAACGATATTATGGATATTGCCACGTATTTTCCAAGTACGTCATGGGCATTAAAATGTATTATATTCATTAATATATATAAATGGAGGTTTTAATATGACCAGCAGTGAAAAAGCACTATCTCTACATAAGGAATGGAGAGGAAAAATCAGCACATGCCCCAAATGCCATGTAAATACAAGGGAAGACCTTGCTATTGCCTATACACCCGGGGTTGCTGAACCATGTAAGGTTATCGCAGATAACAAGGATGAAGCATACAATTACACAATTAAGTCAAATACTGTAGCAGTTGTTTCTGATGGAAGTGCAGTCCTTGGACTTGGCAATATAGGCCCTCATGCAGCAATGCCTGTTATGGAGGGAAAAGCCGTTTTATTCAAAGAATTTGGCGGAGTAAATGCATTTCCTATATGCCTTGACACACAGGACACAGAAGAAATTATAAAGACAGTTATAAATATTGCACCTGCATTTGGTGGAATTAACCTTGAAGATATATCTGCCCCGAGATGTTTTGAGATTGAAGAACGTCTTAAAAAAGCACTTGATATCCCTGTATTCCATGATGACCAGCATGGTACTGCCATTGTTGTGCTTGCAGGCATTATTAATGCCATGAAAGTCACTGGCAGGACAAAAGAAAACTGCAGTATTGTTGTAAATGGTGCTGGTTCAGCAGGTGTTGCAATAACTAAACTTCTCTTAAAGTATGGTTTTAAAGATATTGTTATGTGTGACAAGTCTGGAATTATATCTTCTTCTACACCTGGACTTAACTGGATGCAAAAGGAAATGGCAAAAGTTACAAACATTTCTGGCAAGACAGGAAGCCTTGCAGATGCAATGGCTGGTGCTGATATATTTGTAGGCGTTTCTGCACCTGGCATTGTTTCAGAAGAAATGGCAGCATCAATGAATAAAGACGCAATTATCTTTGCAATGGCAAACCCTGTACCTGAAATTATGCCTGATATTGCTAAAAAAGCTGGTGTTAAAGTAATTGGGACAGGCCGTTCAGATTTTCCTAACCAGATAAATAATGTTGTTGCATTTCCAGGAATATTTAAAGGTGCACTTGAAGGACGCGCCTCCCAGATTACAGAGGATATGAAACTTGCTGCCGCTCTTGCAATAGCAGGGCTTGTGAATGATACAGACCTTGATGCGGACCACATTATGCCTGAAGCTTTTGACCCGCGTGTTGCTGATGTTGTATCTGAAGCAGTAAGGTCAAATATAAAATAATGGTGCATTTTGGTGATAAACCTTATTATTCCCTTGATTACTATCTGAAACAGACTTTTGGCTGCAAAGTATATAAAATAGCACTTGATGGCGGCATGACATGCCCTAACAGGGATGGTACAGCAGGTACTGGCGGATGTATTTTCTGTAGCAATGGCGGCTCAGGCGAATTTGCAGCACCACGGCAACATTCTGTCTATAAACAGATAGAGCAGGGAATAGACATTATACAAAGACATGGCAAAAAAACAGGTGACAAGTATATTGCCTATTTCCAGTCATATTCTAATACTTATGCGCCTGTTTCTTATCTTGAAAACCTGTATATGGAAACCCTTTCACACCCTGGTATTGTTGCAATGTCTGTTGGCACAAGGCCTGACTGCTTTAACACAGATATATTTACACTGCTTGAAGAATGCAACAAAACCAAACCTGTGTGGATTGAACTGGGCCTGCAGACCATACACGAAGAAACTGCCCGCTTTATAAGGCGTGGCTATACACTTGACGTTTTTAATAATACTGTAAGGGAATTAAGGAAACGCAATATTTATATTGTAGTACATATTATTCTTGGGCTTCCTGGTGAAAATGAAGAAGATATAATAGAAACTATACATTACCTTAATAAAATGGATATACAAGGCATAAAATTACAACTTCTTCATATACTTAAAAATACAGGACTTGCTTCAATGGCACATAAGATACATATTTATTCTGAACAGGAATATGTACAGCTTATACTCCGCTGCATTAGTGAACTCTCACCAGATATAACGGTACACCGTTTAACAGGTGACGGGCCAAAAGACCTGCTGGTTGCCCCGCTGTGGAGCTGTAACAAACGGCATGTTTTAAATGCCATTTCCCATGAACTTAAGAAATCTGGTGTATACCAGGGTATGTCACTACAATAAAATTACCAGAAAGAGGGGTTTTCATGACATCAGAATCATTGAAACTGTACAAACTGATAATCTTATACTTTTTAAGCAAGACAAAACAGCCTATGCCAAATGCCATTATTTCTGATTTTATTCTTGATAAAGGCTATACAGATTATTTTTCAATACAACAGACACTGGCTAACCTTACAGAAGACAAGATGATTGAAACAGAGCAGACACATTCTGCCTCTTACTATATGATAACGCCATCAGGCATGGAAACCCTCGGATTTTTCGGAAACCAGCTTCCTGAAGACACTAAATCCCAGATAGACAATTACCTTAATGACCATAAAGTAAATATTGTGCAGAATACCACTATACATACTGACTTTACCCAGATGAAAACAGGAGGCTGTCTTGCCAAAGTTTCTATTGTGGAACGTGGCAGTATTATAATGGAACTGGCATTAAACCTTCCTACGGAAGAAGAAGCCATACAGGCGTGCCAGAGGTTTAAAGAAAGGAATGAGGCTATTTATGCTTATCTGCTAAAAACCCTTACCCTGGATTGATATTTTATTTAATAAATAACAGCAATTAACCAGCTTCCCTTTTAACCATGGATTATTGCCAGAACCAGGATTAAATGCTGCTGTGTGGGTTAAAACAGTTACATATGTGCAGCATTTATGCAAAAAGGCATATTGCCAGATTACAGCAATATGCCTTTTACCCTGTATAAAATGCATTTCAATTCCAGGTTTTTATTTGCAGATAACTTTTACAAATTTCTTTTTGCCACGTTTTAATATAATGCCATCTTCACCTATCTGCTCTTTTGTAACTGCTGCTTTAGTATCAGCAGCTTTTTCACCATTTATTGTAACGCCTCCCTGTTCCACATTACGGCGTGCTTCTGCATTTGATGGTGCAAGCCCTGCCTTTACAAGAAGTTTTAATATTCCAATCTGGCCATTTTCAAAATCACTGTCCGTAAGTTCTGCTACTGGCATATCCGCTGCATTACCACTTGAGAAAAGCGCCCTCGCACTTTCTTTTGCCTTTGATGCTTCTTCTTCACCATGTACAAGTTTTGTTAACTCAAATGCAAGTATTTCCTTTGCTTCGTTAAGCTGGCTTCCCTCCCATTTGTCCATCTCATTAATTTGTTCCAATGGAAGGAATGTAAGCATACGCAGGCATTTTAACACATCTGCATCACTTACATTCCTCCAGTACTGGTAAAAGTCAAACGGACTTGTCTTTGCAGGGTCAAGCCATACAGCGCCTGACTGGGTTTTGCCCATTTTCTTGCCTTCAGAATTAAGAAGCAGGTTTATAGTCATTGCATAAGCATTCTTACCAAGCTTGCGGCGTATAAGTTCTGTACCTCCAAGCATATTGCTCCACTGGTCATCACCGCCAAATTCCATGTTACAGCCGTATTTCTGGAACAATGTGTAGAAGTCAAAACTTTGCATTATCATATAATTAAACTCAAGGAATGTAAGACCCTTTTCCATACGCTGCTTGTAGCACTCTGCTGCAAGCATACGGTTCACTGAAAAATGCGGCCCGGTTTCCCTCAGTACTTCCATATAGTTAAGGTCCATAAGCCAGTCAGCATTATTTACAAGCAGTGCTTTATCATTTGAAAAATCAATAAATTTTTCCATCTGCTTTTTAAAACATTCTACATTGTGGTTAATAGTTTCTGGTGTCATCATCTGGCGCATATCTGTCCTGCCTGACGGGTCACCAATCATAGCAGTCCCGCCGCCAATAAGGGCTATAGGTTTATTACCAGCTTCCTGTAACCTTTTCATAAGGCACAGAGCCATAAAATGTCCTACATGCAGGCTGTCAGCTGTAGGGTCAAACCCTATATAAAATATTGCCTTCCCATTGTTAATAAGTTCCTTAATTTCTTCTTCGTCTGTCACCTGGGCAATAAGCCCGCGCGCTGTAAGTTCGTCATATAGTTCCATAATAATTCCCCTTTCAGTTTTTCTTATATTGTATAGTTCCTATAGAAGAACAAATAATCCCACAAAATAAAAAAGTCCTTTTATCTGCATATAATACAGATAAAAGGACGGAATTACCGCGTTACCACCTTTTTTTACAACAGGTTCACACCTGCTGCCTCTACAGGATACTATCATATCCCTGCATTATAACGGATGCACTACCGTCTAAGCTTACAAGGCATATGCCCTTCAGCCCGCTACTCCAAGATGTATTCACATACAGGTTCCGCTGCACCTTCCATCAGCCGGTGGCTTTCTATAAACTTCCCTCTGCTGCTACTTCTTCTTTTCAACGTATTTACATATGTATTTTAACTTAAATGCCACACTTTGTCAAATCAATTCTATCCATTCATCCAAAGTAAGCGGACGGTAGCCAGAAAACATAGCAAAACAGTTTATCATATTACACGGAATTTTCTCTTCCCCTGAAAAACTCTCTCTTGTTTCTTTTACAAACCGTTTTACATTCTGGTAATCAGCCGTATTATGTACATGCCCATACAGCATATATGTACTATTCCCATGGTACTGTCCGTTATAACATATAACAGGATAGTGGCTTAATACCACTGTCCTGTTATTATCCCTAAGTTCTGCATATGGTTTTATCCATTCAAAAAGTGATACATCAAATTTTTTGTCATGCAGAAACCTCATATCATGGTTACCTGAAACAAGATATTTCCTGCCATTTAACCTTTTTAAAAGTGTATTAACTGCCTCACCTTTTTCAACAGACAGGTCACCAAGTATAACTACTTCATCTTTTTTCTTGCGGATGGTTCTATTCCATATTTCAATCATTTCTTCATCCATCTGCTCCAGACTGGCAAAATTCCGGTTGTCTAAAATCCTGGCTTTGTCATGCCCAAAATGGCAGTCTGCAATGTAATACCTCATTTTAATAACTCCTGCACTGGATATTTTGTCAAAGCCCTTTTGGATATTTGCTCTGCCATCTCCATGCATCCTCACACATTTTATCTATATCCCTTTTTGCTTCCCATCCAAGCTCTTTTTTTGCTTTGCCAGGGTCAGCATAGCACATGTCTATATCACCAGGCCTTCTGTCTGCAATTTTATATGGGATTTCTTTGCCACATGCTTTCTCAAAATTATGGATTATTTCAAGCACACTGTAGCCTTTGCCTGTTCCAAGGTTATAAGTTACAAGCCCTGGATGTGAACTTAGTTTTTCAAGGGCTTTTATATGCCCTTCTGCTAAATCTGTTACATGTATATAATCACGGACACCTGTACCATCTGGTGTATCATAGTCATCACCAAATACATTTACAACTTCAAGTTCACCTGTTGCAACTTTAGCAACATATGGCAGCAGGTTATTAGGTATTCCATTAGGGCTTTCCCCGATTTCCCCACTTTCATGTGCCCCTATAGGGTTAAAATACCTTAAAAGGGCAATGTCCCAGCTTTCATCAGCCTTGTATATATCCCTTAACATATCTTCAATTATAAGTTTTGTCCTGCCATAAGGGTTAGATACTGATAATGGAAAATCTTCCCTGATTGGCACACTTGCAGGTTTGCCATATACTGTAGCTGATGAGCTGAATACAAGTGATTTTACATTGTATTTTTCCATCGCCATAAGCAGGTTTATAGTGCCTGTTACATTATTATTAAAATATGCAAGTGGTATCTCACAAGACTCTCCTACCGCTTTTAAACCAGCAAAATGTATAACTGAAGAAATACTTTCCTTCTCAAATATATTTTGTAAAGCTTCCATGTCAAGCAGGTCATCTTCATAGAATTTAACACTTTTACCAGTTATTTTCTTAACCCTTTCTAATGACTCCCTGCTTGAATTAACAAGATTATCAATAACTGTTACACTATATCCTGCATTAAGAAGTTCTACTGTTGTATGGCTGCCAATAAACCCAGCACCGCCTGTTACCAAAATATTGTCCATTATTTCCTCCTACGGATTTTTATTAGCCTGCATTTTCCTGTTTTGGAAAATCAACAGTACCAAATTTTGTATATTCGCCAGCCCATGTCTTTGTGCTGCTGCTGCCATCCTGGCGTATATAAATAACCTGGCCATCCTTTAAACCGCTTAATGTTAATGATGAATTTGCCCTTAATGTCCTTGTGCTTGCAGAAGCTCCTGGCTTCTCTTCCCTATCCATAACCACTACACGGTAATTTACATTGCTGGTACTTGTAATTACAACATCATATCCTTTGCTGGTACTCTGGTAGTCTGCTTTAACAAGTACAGGTTTTGCCCCAGTCCCATCAGAGGCGCCTGTTACTGTTACATTTTTAATGCCACCGCCGCCCCATTTATATACACCATCTGCTGGTGCTGCTGGTTTGCTGGTAAGTGTATCATTTCCAGATGTCTGAAGCATTGATGGTTTCTCTAACGGTATACGTGTCCATTTAGATGCACATTTTTTCCTTGAAGTATTTGGTACGGTGCGCACTTCTAAAATACCGCTTTCAAACTCTCCTGGCAGCAGTTCATCCAGTGTAACTCCCCTTTTCACACTTTCATTTTTAATAACATTATCTGGTATTGTTACAGAACTGCCCGAAACTGTTACAATACGGTATTCAGATAATTTAGGAAGTGTCAGTGTGCCAGATGTATACTGTACAGAAACAGCCGGTCCGTTAGCCTGCTTTGCAATATTTATCTTCGTCTCCCTGCCTGGAAGCTTTGGTGCATCATAAACTTTTACTTCCTTGTCAGTATTTCCTGCATCATAGCATTCTTTTAATTCAGCATCTGCTGTTTCTGTTATCTTTGACAGTTCTTCACCTGGAGTCCTTATATATAATGTCCCTCCCTGGAACTGGAATTCCCCAAATACACCTGATACCTTACCATCAGTAAGCTGCTGTGTTTCACCAGGGGCCTGCCAGTTACTGTATACTGTCCTCCACTCATAAGCTGATGCTGCTTTTAATGATGTCCTGCTTTCCCCGGTTTTAATCTCCAGTTCCTGGGTAGCACCATTATATTTTACAGAAGAAACTTTATCATTTGCCGGAATTTTTACAATAACTGGCACTTCCATGTCATCTGTCTTAACTGCAATATAATTGTCCTTTATATTACTCAGTTTAGATAAATCAATTTCTGCCCTTTTATTGCTGCCAGTTTCATAAAGATTCCACGAAGATACTTTAAATACTACTTTGCCAGATTTTCTGCTTCTTGTTGCTGTCCCAAAAACCATTTCCTTATCCTGGCTGACATTTACATACATCTTCTGTGCAGTACCGCTGACCTCTATGTCACCAGCAGTAACCGCTGCTGATGCATTATCCGCCCCTGCCCATGTCCATGCTGTAACAGCAAAAGCAGCAACTGCTGTCCATTGTAACTTTTTCCTTGTTTCCATAACATTCCCTCCTATTCAGATAAATTCCAGCAACTGCCCGCCAGCAGTCCTGTTTTATGCTAATTTAGACTTATGGCATATTACTATATTACATAGTCTAATATACAGCCAAATTATGTAATAATTGTGGCAAATCACACCAAATTTAACAAAAATTATATTTTTTGTAACTCCCTTTTATAAAAAGTGTTCCCATTTTTCAATGGCACAAGAACAGGCAAAACATAATATTTATGTGTCCACGTCCCTTTCATAAAATTTCCAGTTATCCTGTGCTGGCAAACGGACGCAGGTTTTTTGTGTCCAGACTGTTTCTGGTACTTATTTTCTGTGGTATGGTGAGTTTACCCTGCTATATTTTATGTTATAATCCATACATGACATACTGGTGCCGTGTTTTTAATATTATAATAAAAAAGAGGAGATTAATATGAGAATAGACAGGCTGATTGGAATTTTATCCATTTTACTGCAAAAAGAAAAAGTAACTGCACCTGAACTTGCAGAACATTTTGAGGTAAGCAGGCGTACCATAAACAGGGATATAGAAGAATTATGCAAAGCAGGAATTCCTGTACTCACTACACAGGGACATGGTGGCGGGATTTCCATAATGGATGGATATAAAATAAACCAGACCCTTTTTACAAATAAGGAAATGCAGGATATACTTGCAGGTCTTAGAAGCCTTGACAGCATTAACCAGACAAACCGTTATGTACAGCTTATGGAGAAACTTTCCGCAGGCTCTTCATGCTTTATGGCAGGAAACCAGTCTATGTTAATCAGCCTCTCATCCTGGTATAAAAATTCACTTTCAACTAAAATAGAAATTATCAGAAATGCAATTGAACAAAAAACAGAGATTAATTTCTATTATTACTCACCAACAGGGGAAAGCCAGCGCCAGATAGAACCATACTGCCTTATATTCCAGTGGGCTGGCTGGTATGTATGGGGCTGGTGTAAAACACGCAGGGATTTCAGGTTATTTAAACTAAACCGCATGGAAGAAACCATTTCCACAGGTATAGCCTTCACCGCAAGAAAATACCCTCTTCCAGATTTAGAAGACAAGAAAATATTTACAGAAAACATAAATGTAAAAGCATTATTCCAGCCAGAACACAAATGGCGGCTTGTAGACGAATTTGGGACAGGCTGTTATACAGAACAGGAAGACGGCAGGCTGTTGTTCCAGTCAGGTTATACCAGTAAAAATTACCTGTTAAGCTGGCTGCTTTCATTTGGTGATGGCGTGGAATTAAAAGAACCTGAAGAAATAAGAAAAGACTTAAATACTATTATTAAAAACATGTCCAGCATTTACAAATAAAATGCATACACCTTTAAAACCCTGTATTTTTTTAAAACTGTATTTTTATTATAAAAAAGGAGTTAGAATTTATGAAATATGACTGGTTAGATGGCTATTTACTAAACAAACGCGGAGTTACAAAAGATTTGCAAAAAGACTGGAACTGGGTGCGCTATAACATTGGCGGCAAGATGTTTGCTGCATTATGTCTTGAACATGGAAGCAATATACCATATTATATTACACTAAAAGCAGAACCAGAGGAAGGAAGCTTCCTAAGGGAACAGTATGAAGATATTGTGCCAGGCTACTATATGAATAAAAAACACTGGAACTCTGTAAAACCTGATGGCAATGTTCCTGACAGCCTGCTAAAAGACCTCCTTGATAAATCATATGAACTTGTACTTAATGGTTTTAGCATGAAACAGCAAAGGAAAATACTTGGTATAAGCTGTTGTGGCACAGAATGCAGCAAATGTAACTTCCTTGGTAATATGTGCCAGGGCTGTAATGAATGCCAGGGAAAAGTGTTCCATGCACCAGAAGGCAAAGCCTGTAATATTTATACATGTTCTGTCAAAACTAAAAAACTGCGTAACTGTGGACAGTGTGAAGAAGTTCCATGTAAAATATGGCGTGAAACAAAAGACCCTGGTTTTTCAGACGAAGAATTTGAGAAAAACATAGCAGAAAGAATAAATAATTTAAAATTCTGATATTAACATAAAGAACTATTATAATACCACAGCATTTTTCATTACTATTTGTGCCGTGCTTTGCACGGCATGGGGATTTTTATGAAGCAGATGCGAAGCATATTATACAAATACTAGCAAAAACTGTTAATATATGTTATACTGCTGGTTGTATATATCTTGTGCATTGCAAGGCTATATACAACGTTCCCGTCCTACACCGGACACAGACATAATTAAGATATATTGGAGGAATAATAAATGAAAGGAATTATACTTGCTGGCGGTTCAGGGACAAGACTGTACCCGCTTACCATGGTTACTTCCAAACAGTTGCTGCCAGTTTATGATAAACCAATGATTTACTATCCGCTTTCAACCCTTATGCTTGCTGGCATACGCGATATCCTTATAATATCTACAAGCATTGATATAGGCAATTTTGAACGCCTTCTTGGTGATGGAAGTAATTTTGGTATAAATTTAAGTTATAAGATACAGCCTTCCCCTGACGGGCTTGCACAGGCATTTATTATAGGTGAGGATTTTATAGCTGGCGACTCATGCGCAATGGTACTTGGCGATAACATATTTTATGGAAGCGGTCTTGGAAGACATCTTAAAGAAGCTGCAGCGGCGGAAAATGGTGCTACTATATTTGGTTATTATGTTGATGACCCTGAGCGTTTTGGCATAGTTGAATTTGATGAAAATGGCAAAGCTGTTTCCATTGAAGAAAAACCTGAACACCCTAAGTCAAATTATTGTGTTACAGGCCTTTATTTCTATGATAACAGGGTCGTAGAAATGGCAAAAAAAGTAAAACCATCTAAACGTGGTGAACTTGAAATAACAGACCTTAACAGGATGTACCTTGAAGAAGGCCAGCTAAACGTAATAACTTTAGGCCGTGGTTATGCATGGCTGGATACCGGGACAATTGATGCACTATCCGATGCTACAGAATTTGTAAGGGTTATAGAAAATCGGCAGGGTATTAAAATTTCAGCCATTGAAGAAATTGCATATAAAAATGGCTGGATACCAAAGGACAAGCTTATAAAATCTGCAGAGCTTTATGGTAAATCTGCATATGGAAAGCATCTAAAACAAGTTGCGGATGGAAAAATCCTGTATTAATATTTTATCCAGGATTTATAACAGAATGGAGGATGTAAATAGATATGAATATAATTGTAACAGGCGGTGCAGGTTTTATTGGCGGCAATTTCTGCCATTATATGACAGAGAAATATCCAGATGACATGATTCTTTGCATTGATAAACTTACTTATGCTGGCAATATGGAAACACTTGCACCTATAATGGAAAGGCAGAATTTTAAATTTTTTAAAACAGATATTGCAGACAGGGAAGCAATTTACAGAATATTTGAAGAAGAAAAGCCAGACATAGTTGTAAACTTTGCCGCTGAAAGCCATGTCGACCGTTCTATAAATGAACCAGAAGTTTTCCTTAAAACTAATATTATTGGCACAAATGTCCTGCTTGATGCATGCCGGCAGTATGGTATCAAACGTTACCACCAGGTTTCTACTGATGAGGTTTATGGAGACCTTCCACTTGACAGGCCAGACCTATTCTTTACAGAAACAACACCAATCCATACAAGCAGCCCTTACTCTGCTTCAAAAGCATCTGCTGACCTGCTTGTACAGGCATATTCACGCACATACGGGCTGCCATGCACAATATCCAGATGTTCAAATAACTACGGGCCATACCATTTCCCAGAAAAACTTATCCCGCTGGTTATTTCCAATGTCCTGAATGATAAGCCTGTACCTGTATATGGAACTGGCGAAAATGTACGCGACTGGCTTTATGTAAATGACCATTGTACCGCAATAGACCTTATAATCCGTAAAGGGACACCTGGCGAAGTTTATAATATAGGCGGTCACAATGAAAAAACTAATATGGAAGTAGTTAAAACTGTTATAGCAGGACTTGGCAAAAGTGAAGACCTTATAACGCATGTAACTGACAGGCTTGGCCATGACAGGCGCTATGCAATAGACCCTTCCAAAATCCACAATGAACTTGGATGGCTTCCAGAAACACCATTTGAAGAAGGTATTAAAAAAACTATCCAGTGGTATCTTGAAAACAGGGAATGGTGGGAAAACATTATTAAAGGTGATTACCAGGACTATTACGAAAAAATGTATGGAAACCGTGATACAATTTAAAATATATTTATTTCTAAAAAATACAGGGCATATTTGGAAAATAGTTTAAAATATTTCCAGATACACCCTGTATTTTAATGTAATTCTGCATCACATAGCCTAAGTGCTGCTTCTATTACTTTATCCATATCATAATATTTATACTGGCCAAGCCTTCCACCAAATATTACATTCTTTTCGTCCTCTGACAAATCCTTGTAACTTGCATAAAGAGAATTATTCTTTTCATTATTAACCGGATAGTATGGCTCTGCCCCTTTCTCCCACTCTGATGAATATTCCCTGCTTATAATTGTAAATGGCTGCTGCCCAAAATTAAAATGTTTATGCTCAATTATACGTGTATATGGCACATCTGCCGAAGTATAATTAACAACAGCATTTCCCTGGTAATTGCTGCACTCAAGCCTTTCTGTCTCAAAACGCACTGAACGGTATTCAAGCACACCAAGCTTATATCCATAATATTCATCAATCATCCCTGTGTAAATAACCTTATCTGCATCTACACTGTCTTTAATATCAAAATAATCCGTTGACAGCCTGGTTTCAATACCTGTAAGCATTTTTTCCACAATAGCTGTATATCCATCCACAGGAATGCCCTGGTACCTGTCATTAAAATAGTTATTGTCATACGTAAAACGGAGCGGAAGCCTTTTTATAATAAATGCAGGCAAATCCTTACATTCACGCCCCCACTGCTTCTGGGTATAACCTTTGACAAGCTTCTCATACACATCACGCCCTGCAAGCTTTAAAGCCTGCTCCTCAAGGTTCTGCGGTTCACTAATATCCAGCCCGCTTATCTGTCCCTCAATAATTTCCTGTGCCTCTGCTGGTGTTTTAATCCCCCACATTTTACTAAATGTATTCATATTAAACGGAAGGTTATAAAGTTCATCATTGTAAATTGCTATTGGTGAATTAATATAATTATTAAATTCTGAAAACTGGTTTATATAATCCCATATTTTTTTATCAGATGTGTGGAAAATATGCGCACCATATTTGTGGACCTGTATCCCCTCATTATCCTCTGTATATATATTCCCTGCTATATGTGGCCTTTTATCAATAACAAGGCACTTTTTTCCTGCTTTATTTGCCTCATGGGCAAAGACTGCGCCAAAAAGGCCTGCCCCTGCCACAAGATAATCATATCCCATACTAATCCCCCTGCCAGAATTAAGCTTGCTTTTTTTTAAAAATAAATAATTTGCTAAATATATAATTTAAAATTATAACAAGCACATTTGAAACAATCTTCATAACTATATCATTAAAATGCAGCAAATCAACCGAAAGATACATTATTGCAACATCCATTACACCAGTTGCAAGCCTGCACCCAAAAAATGAAACACACTCCTTAAACAGTAAAACAAACGTATCTGTTTTACTTTCAAAAACAAATATTTTATTAGTAATATAAGCAAATATTACACTTATTAACCATGCCCACGAAGTACCTGCAACAGTGCCCATATTGAGAATATGCGCAAATACAGCATATGAAATTATATTGACAAGTGTTGTAAGCCCTCCAAAGACCAAATAAAGAATAACTTCCTTGTATTTAACATAAAGACACATACAAAGTTCAAATATTCTTTTAAACATTCTCTTAAGCCTCCATGCCACATCTTTTGCATCACAAATAATGAAGCCCTGTATATCAGGACTTCATTCCAGGTTCCATTATACATATTATTATAATTCAATAGAACCAGACTTTTCTGCATCATTGTTTATAACATAATATGCCCTGCCTTCCTGTGGCTTAACATATAAATTAACTGCCTCAACAGAAGACTTGTCCATTCCTGATTCATTGCAGTATGCATTTACTGCTGCCTCAAATAAAAGCTCATCACTAAACTCTAAATCGTTATACTGGATATACAGTTTATGGACAGTTTCTTTTATATTGGTTGTATTAGCTGTATTTTCTGTTTTCTTATTCTCCATTTTTTCTTCCTCCACAATTACAGCAGGTTCTTCTTCTGCTGTTACCACTATTGTACTATTAACTGCTTCTGTATTTAATTCTGCAGCCTCACTGGCAGCCATATCCTCTGGTTTGCTTTCTGCCACTACTGCTTCTGCCACATCCTCTGATGCCATCTCTGTTGTTTCTGCTATGTTCTCCGTCATATTAACGCCTTCTTTCTTATTCTGGTTATGTCTTACTCTTCTTTTTTCCATCTTTGCCCTTTTATTGCTTTTCCTTTTACTTGGCATTTATATACCTCCATATATTTAATACTTATATATTATAAAGTAAATATACAAATATGTCAAAGTGAACATATATGCCCTCACATCCGTTCCATAAAATTTCCAGTTATTCTGTATTTGTATAAAAACGGACGCAGGTTTTCTATGTCCAGGCTGGATATTATTCCATGACAGAAGCACTTTGGCTACGCCGGCGTTTGAATCTGGTTTTTTCAGATTTTATGCGCCGTTGCGTGAGCCGATGTAGCGGAAGCGTGCTCTGGAATAGAATAATATCCAGCCTGGACATAGAAAACCTGCGTCCGTTTCCAAGCACAGAATAACTGGAAATTTTATAAACCAGTGTTACTAACCAGTTCTTTATACCTGCCTGTACATTACAACTGTATCATTCTCCCTTAATACTGTCTGGCCGTCAGGAATAACAGTTTCATCATCCCTCACAATCATAGCAATAAGCATATCTTCTGGAATATCCAGTTCCCTTATTGCCTTGCCACACCAGGGACCAGTTTTAGAAATACTGCGTTCTTCAAGCTGGTCATGCCCGCTTGGCTCATATGGCGGGACAGACAATATAATATCATCTCCTGCGAATATTTCTGTATCCCCTTTTGTTATTACTGTTTCACTACCTCTTTTAATCATAACTGCAAGTGAACCTGTTGGTATATTTACATCCTTTATCTTTTTATTCTCCCAGTTATGCCCTGCTGGAATATGCATCCTCATAAGCTGTAGCGCCGTTTCCTCCTGGTAATCATTAAATGTCTTTCTTACATCTGACTTTTCATCTAACATCCCAAGTTTCTTTGCTACTGCTGGAAGGAGTGTTCCCTGTATTGAAACCGAAAAAAGTGACACCATAAACACTATATGGTATAAGTCCTGTTTTATGGAAATATCCTGTGCTACTGCCGTTATTGCAAAAACAACTGAAGAAGCACCTCTTAGCCCTGCCCATGAAATTAAAAGGCACTGCCTGGCACTGCACTTAAATGGCATCATAAGCCCAAAAACAGCTACAGGCCTTGCGATTATAGTTAAAAATATAACTGTTGCAAGTGCCTTTGGCACGATAGCCGGCATAAGATGTGGAAATGACAGCAGCCCGATTAAAAAGAATATTGAAATCTGTGCAAGACTTGTTACACCATCAAAAAACGGAACCAGGTTTTGTTTATTCTGTATCCTGCTGTTACCAGCAATAATTCCAAATAAATAAATGCTAAGATATGTATTGCCTCCAAGAAGGCTGTTTATACCAAAGCACCCGAGAATTGCTGCAATAATAAAAATTGTATCCAGCCCTTCAGAAACAAGCCTTGTCTTTATAAGAATTAATATAACAAACCTTGCAAGCACAATTCCAATAACCACGCCAAACAATACCTGTTTAATTACTGTTATGGCAACATTTCCGCTTTGCCCGGCAGACATAAAACCAATGGCTATTACTGTCAGCATATATGAAACAGGGTCATTACTCCCGCTTTCCACTTCAAGCACAGAAGCTGTCCCGTCTATAAGAGAAAGTTTCTTTTTACGGAGAATTGCAAAGACACTGGCAGCATCGGTAGAAGATAAAACTGCACCAATAAGGAAGCTTTCCATTAATGAGATATGAAGCACAAAATAACATAAAAATGCAGTTATAACAGCTGTCACCACCACCCCCAGCGTTGAAAGCACTATTGACTTTCCAGCAACTTTCCTGGCAACGGGCCAGTTAGTGTTAAACCCGCCATAAAACATAATAAAAAGCAATGCTATTGCACAAATATTTTCTGCAAGTACAAAATTATCAAATGGTATTTTAAATATGCCATCACTTCCAAACAGCATACCTATAAACATAAATAAAATCAGTGCTGGCATACCAAATTTGTCTGAAAACTTTTCTGCCAGCACACAAAGCAATATTACACATGCAATAACTAACACATAAGAAGCCATAAACTCTCCTTGTTCCAGCCTGCCCACTGAAACCCGTGGGCAGGCTATTTAATATAAACTGTTTACCCTCCCTTATTCTGTATCTTTTTAACCCTTTTAAGTACAGATGTATCAAGATTATTTTCTTTGATAAGCCTTAATGCCACCATTTTGTTAATCCGGTAATTTATAGATACAGTCCTGTTACCATCTGTATAAATAAAATGGTCCCCACTCTGTCTTGATAGTTTAAACCCGTTCCCTTCCAGAATCTGCCGCATTTCTTTTGTGTTATAAACAATAGGTCTTGTACTCATGCACAACCCTCCTCTTCATTTCCATATCCTGTAACTGACAGGACAAACGCCAGACAGCCAGTCCAATCCAGGGATTCCAGGCATGTTTTATGCCAAAAATACGGGTTTTATGGTGCCATTATTTATTCCCTGCTCCCAATCATAACAGGCTCTTCATATTCCAGTGCATATGGTTCTGCATATGTTTCCTGCACCTCTTGTGCACCTTTCAGTTTAAATTTAGATACCTGCATCTCAAGCCCCCTTATCTGCCCTGACAGTTCTTCACTTGCAGATGCACATTGCTGGCTTGTTGCAGAGTTTGTCTGTACTACATGTGAAACCTGTGAAAGTGCCTGGTCTATCTGTGCCGTCGCAGAAGCCTGGTCATTGGATGCTTCTGCTATAGCTGTACTAAGGTTTGTAATTTTATCAACCATTTCTGATACCAGTGTAAGTGACTTTGCCGTTTCCTGTGCAAGATATGAACCCCTTTTTACCTTTTCAATAGAATCTTCTATCATTCCAGCAGTCTGGCTTGATGCCTGTGCAGACCTGCCAGCAAGGTTCCTTACCTCTTCTGCCACTACTGCAAAACCTTTGCCGTGCTCCCCTGCCCTTGCAGCTTCAACAGATGCATTAAGTGCAAGTATATTAGTATTAAATGCTATATCATCAATAACCTTTATAATTTTCTGGATATTCCCGGAAGCTTCATTAATTTCTTCCATTGCTACAACCATTTCATGCATATATTCATTGCCACTTGTAATATCATCCTTTGTTTCCATAACAATGCTGTTTACTTCATCTGCCTGTGCTGCATTATTCTTTGTCTTATTTGCAATATCCGTAATAGATGCTGAAATCTGCTGTATTGCACTTGCCTGTTCTGTTGAACCTTGTGCAAGAGTCTGGCTTGCAGAAGCTATCTGCCCTGAACCAATTGTAATCTGCTTTGCTGCATTCTTTATCACACTAAATGCAGTATTATTATCTTTTATAAGTTTTTCTACTGCAATGCCAACAACATCTTCTGGTGACGCTGGTACATAGTCTATATCAAAATTCCCACCAGAAAGCTGCTCCAGTGCTTTTGCCTGATGTTTAAGATTATCAACCATATCACAGAAACTATTATGTAATAATGTAATTTCGCTTTTACTTTCACCCAGCCTCACAATATCATGGTTTATATCACCAGAAGCTATATATCCTGCAATCTCTGTAAGCTTTACAAGAGGATTGCGTATAGTCCTTATTAATATACGTGCCCCCAGCATTGTACTTAATATAACAAACACCAGAAAAACTACAACAATAGTGTTTGAAACTTTCCTGTTCCTGGCTTCATTTGCAAGCATTACAGAAGCCTTTTCCTGTAACTCTTCAATAAGCTGGTTTACCAGGCCTGCTGCTGCATTTGCTGACTGCACGCCATTTTCATAAAGGTGTCTTCTTGCCTGTGTTATATTCCCCTGGGAAACATATAAAAGGCATGTATCCACATCCGACAGATATAATCCAATCTGTTCCTGCGATTCATTATACTTCTCAAGAATATCATCATCCAGGAATTCCTTTTCTGCCTTTTTAAATGATTTTTCCATATTTTCCCTTGTTGTACTTATATTTTTTATTGAGTTAGCCTGTTTCTCACTGTCATGTGCATATAAATATAAGATATTCCTCAAATCAACTTTTACTTCCTGGAAATATGCAAAACCCATTGATACATCACCTTGTATCTTGCCATAATTATTATAAAGCATATCACTGTTACTTGCCTCTGACTGTATAATATAATAATTTCCAATTGCAAGGCAAAGTATATATATTATCATTGAAATAAATGTAATATATATCATATTTCCAATCTTAATTTTACTCATTATAAAATAGTCCTCCTTTAAATAATAAAATATTTCCTGGATTGCATACCATACAGGGAAATGCCTGCTGCTTTAAGAACTCCAGCCTTCCCTTTTCTGATATAATTATAGATTTTTTTATATATTATGTTATAATGTTATCATAAAAATAATAAAACAGCAAGGACTAACATTAATGAAAATATTAGTATACCACTGGAATTCCTATAACCAGAAAACCATTGAAAATACACTTTCAAAATGTGGATGCAGCATAACTCTTTTAACAGCACAGGCAGGACATATTGAAGAAGACCCGGATTTTACAGACAGGGTCATAGAAGAACTTAAAAAATGCCAGTATGATATATTATTTTCTGTGAACTTCTTTCCAGTGCTTGCGCATGCGTGCCATGAAACAGATACTCCATATGTAAGCTGGAATTGTGACAGCCCTTTACTTGCAATGTACAATAATGCTGTATTTTATGAAACTAATTTTATATTTACATTCGACCGCTCTAATTATGAAGAGTTTAAAAATATTGGTGTAAAACATATTTACCATATGCCGCTCGCATCTGGAAGTTTTAAAGATGTTTTAAAAAAACATATGCCCTTTAAATATGATGTGTCATTTATAGGAAGCCTTTATGAGAAAAACTCTTTTGACAATATATCTGAAAAACTTCCTGATTATTTATGCGGGTATTTTGATGCTGCACTTTATGCACAGTTACAAGTATCTGGAGGCAATATCATTGAAAAACTGCTTACACCTGGCATATGCCGGCAGCTTGAAGAAATAACAGATTATAAGCAGGCTGGCAGTTCATTTGCGGATATACGTACACTTTTTTCCACAACAGTGCTTGGATTTAAAGCAGCATCAATGCAAAGAAACCTGTGCCTGAACAGCCTTTCTGTATACCTGAATAAAAACATATTTAATGGCAGGAAATGTTTCCTGCACCTGTTTACTGGAAGCAGTACAGACAGGCTTATGCTTATAAAATGCCATGACAGGGCAGACTATCATACACAGATGCCCTTAATATTTAACCAGAGCAGGATTAACCTTAACATGACCATACCAAATATACAGACAGGAATTCCCCTGCGGGTCTGGGATATATTAAGCAGCGGCGGGTTTCTTCTTACAGATTTCCGCATTGAACTTATGGATTATTTCACTCCTGGCAAAGATATTGATATATTTGAAGATATTGATGAACTACATGATAAAACAGGCTTTTACCTGTCACATGACAATATAAGAAATAAAATTGCCAGTAACGCATATAATAAAGTTTCTAAATTGCACACCTGCCAGAACAGAATAATGGCAATTTTTGAAACAGTCTTAAAAGAATTATAAAATGGAGGTTTAAAATGACAGATAATTATCCAGACAGAAACAATACAGAATACATTGAAAGGTATGGGCTTGCTTATGGACGCATAAAATTAATAAACAGTGAAACTGCCGGCAGCAGTTCACCACTTTCAGAGGAACTTTCTGCTTATTTCCATAAAACATCTGCTTTTATTATAGAAACCTGTGAAGCATATAATCTTGCCAGTTCTGGCTTGTTAAATAAAATGGATATTACAGACCTTAAAAAACTTAACAAGTCACTTTATGAAGATATTAATGGCAGCTGCTATATACACAGCTATGCAGAACCAGATTTCGCAACAGGAAAACTTGGAATGGATATTGGCACACTCCTTTGTGTTTTATATACAGAAATGCGTGTAAATATTGTATACGCCTTTGAAAAGCGTCTTTCATTCCTTGTACCACTGCTTGAGCTTTATATACAGGTTTACAATATTCTTGAAGACAGCCCGTCTGCCTCCACAGAAATACGTGATGCAATATATTATTATTTCTTTGACTATGCAGATATTATGGCAGCTGGGAGAATACGTTCTCTTTTAGACCCTGGAATTTCTTTTGCTACAGATATAATCATGCAGGAAGATTTATCAGACCCTTCATATTTATATCTTTTTGGAGAATATATTTCTGAAAATGAACTTAAAACTTCAGAATATTTAAGCACACTTCCCGGAAACAGCATAAAAAACATGGCATCAACATTTACAGAAGGCTATAGAAAGGGGTTTGAAGCATACAATATTGACCTTTCAAAGAAAGGCACTGTCAATATACGGTATGTGCTTGGATTTGAAAGAATTGTGCGTGAAGCCATACGCCAGTTTGCCGGAATGGGATTAAAACCCTGTATTTACAGGGCAGAAAGAGGATTGATTTACCGTTCTTCTGGCCATAAAAATGGTTACTATGGAGGCAATGCCAACAGACAATATGACTATGACCACCGTATGGATGAATCCATAATATTTGACAAAGCATTCGCAGACCGCCGGTTAAGTGCCCAGCGCAAGGCTTTTGAAGACATGAAAGAACTTGCATCTTTATACGCAGGCCCTGCTGTTATGGAAACATTCGGGGAAACAGATTTTATTGCTGCTGATAAAAAAACTGCTCCACGCTTTAATGAAAAGCAACAGGAACAGCGTACAAACTTTATGGCAGCATCTTCACTTCTTACTAATGAATTCATACCAGGAGATACAACAAGTTTTACAATTATTGCTTACCCTGTCCCTTCAATCGGCAATAATTACCATGAAATATTTAATGAAACAATAAAAGTAAATACATTGGATTCATCCTTGTATGAAAAAATACAGACATGCATTATTAATGCACTTGATGCCGGGGATTTTGTAACTGTAACAGGACGCAATGGGAATATTACTAATATAAATGTTGCACTTTCCCCTTTAAATGACCCAGCAAAAGAAACAAAATTTGAAAACTGCCTTGCAGATGTAAACATACCTCTTGGAGAGGTTTTTACATCACCGCAGTTAAAAGGCACGAACGGGCTTCTACATGCAACATCAATTTACCTGGACGGGCTTATATATAAAGATTTAAAGTTAGAATTTAAAGATGGCATCATTGCAAGTTATTCATGCAGGAATTTTGATACAGAAGAAGAAAACCACAGATATATACATGAAAACCTGCTGCACCAGCACAAAACACTCCCACTTGGAGAATTTGCAATAGGAACTAATACAACAGCTTACCAGATGGGCCAGAAATACAATATAGAACACAAACTCCCTATACTTATAACAGAGAAAACAGGCCCGCATTTTGCAATAGGTGACACCTGCTTTTCACATGAAGAAGAACTACGCACTTATAATCCTGATGGAAAAGAAATGAAATGTAAAGAAAATGATTTTTCCATGTTACGCCATACAGATATAAACCATGCTTATTTTAACTGCCATACTGATATTACAATCCCATATAATGAGCTTGGGGACATTATAGTCCAAAAAGCCTGTGGGACTATAGTTAAAATAATTGAAAATGGACAGTTTGTGCTTCCAGGCACAGAAGAGCTAAACAAGGCACTGGAGTAACACAGGAAAACAGACAACATTATTGCCACATTGCGGCTTCTGGCAGGAGCATGGTACTCCTGCCAGAATAAACAGGTCCTGGAATTTATTTTACAGTTTTATAGCTAATATCTTCAAAAGATATATATTCAACTATATCATTAGATATAGAAATTCCTGTTACCTTTTCTAAATCCAGTATTCTTCCAAACTGGCCGCCTTCTCTTATAAAAAGCTTTCCATCTTCATTTTCACCAACATTTAAATGGGATACACCGCCATGTGGAATAAATTTCTGGTATCCCAGGGTTATACCATTTAATATCAACGTTATTCCAGCATTGCCTTTATGGCGTTTCTTAAATTGTTTTCTTTCTTTTGCAGTCCAGCCGTCTTCCTCCAGAAGAATTGAAAATGACAGCGGGGAAATATCCAGTTCTTTTATTTTAAAGTCCATATCCATTGCCCTGGTTTTATAATCTAAATCATAAATCCTTCTTTCAGTTCCATATGCCAGCTTCCATTCCAGTGTCCAGTTTCCCTGTACTGTTGCCAGGGTTCTGTCCCAGTTTTCATAAGCATCCATTTTACCATCTGCCGTTTCACTTCCTGCTGCTTCATATAAGGCAAAAAATTCTTCATCATCTTTATAGACAGTAAAGGCACTTATTTCCATAGTTATTTCTGCACCCTCTGGTATTTCTTCCCTGTCAACATATCCTGCCTGGTATCTGTATGCTGCCTTATGGTTATTTATTATCTTTGAAACACCATTTAACAATGCAGTATCTAAAACCTTGCCATTACATTTTAAGACAATCTCTGGCAGCACATTGGCTATTTCCACTTCTGTCCCGCCAAAATCCAGGCATTTTCCTGATGTAATATATTTACTGCCAAAATCCGCTTCAAAATAAATATCTGCACAATACCTGTCTGCCAGCGTCTGGATAACACTTACTGTAATATCTTTGTCTGTAACAGAATACCTTGTTTTATCATCACCCAGGTATTGTGAATACCCTTTCTCAGACATTTTATCCCTTATCTCTGGATTATCTGATACACCAGTCTCCCTTGCAACATTACTGTCCCACATTTGTGTAGCTGCATAGACTGCAGTCCCTGTAATAGCAATAGCTGCAAGTGCCGCCACAATACGCCCTGCCTTCCATGCTGGCTTATAATATTTTCTTTTCATAGTCCTTCCCCCTTTCTTATTTATTCCATCTAAAATCCTTTTGTCTGCTTCTTCGGACAGTATAAGGGAATTATAAACTTCCCTATAATCTTCCAGTTCCATATAAAGCACCTCCATCTGACAAGCTGTTTTTTAAAAGTTCCCTTCCCTTTTTTAAACGCATTTTTACCGCTGATTCCGTACAGCCAAGAATTTTCCCGGTTTCCTTACATGTATACCCTTCATAATAATGTAAATACATTGGCGCTTTGCATTTATCTGGAAGAGAAAGCACTTCTTCAAGCAGTTCACGTTTAGAGCTGTCCTCTTCCCATGGGATTTCTGTCCTGGCATCTTCCATATAGCCAATATTTTTATGCCAGAATGATTTAAGGTAATTCTTAGAATAATTTACTGTGACGCGTATTAACCAGCGCTTCTCATGCTCTTCTGACTGGAATGCAGGAGCTTTATAAAGCCTTGCTGTAAATACTTCCTGTAAAATATCCTCTGCATCAGGCTGGTTTCTAACATAAGTAAATGCTATTCTGTACAGAGTATTTTTATACTTATGGTAAATTTCTTCAAAATCCTTAGCGCTAATTCTTTTAACCATTCCCTTCTCCTCCTTCTGCTTTATATACAATCCAGAAAGCAGAATGGTCAATTCCATCCAGATAAAATAAAAAAATGCAAAACCGCTGTAAATCCAGAAAGCTTTGCATTTTCACTACAATAAAACAATTTATTTATTTTAAAAACTGCCTGATATTTTTTCATTAAAATATTCGTCCGCCACCATTTCCAGATAAGAAGTATCAAGCTTTGTATAATAACCTGAAAGCATTTCACCAATCTTTGATATTACAATTAATTCATTTTCTTCATCTGGAACATTTGCGTCCTTCCAGCTTCCAACAAGATCACTTGTAATATTCTCATCCAGCCAGAGTTTTATTTCTTTTGTCAAGGCTTCTTCTTCGGATATCTGCCCCTTAATTTTGCCGGATTTTATAACTGAAGCAAATCCGCCAGCTATAAAGAACGCAAACATACACAATAAAAGCACAAATACTATCTCATTATATGTTAATGGAAGTATTCCAAGCTTGCACAATATAAGATATGCCATCCCAATTAAGCCAAATATAATAAATGTAATTCCTGATGTCCTGGCATCTTTATACTCATCTGCTTTTTTAGTATAAGTTTTAGATGAATTGTTTAAAATACCCTCTGGTGTTTCATCACTGCCTCTTTCCTGGCTGCCGTCATTTCCTGTACCTGAAGCCTTTGCCTCTTTATCCTGTTCTTCCTGCTGTGCCATCATAAAACCACGCATAAGCCTTTCTGCCTGTTTTGACTGGCTCTGTGGTACAGTAATTATATAAACGCCATCCTCTTCTTTTTCTTCTACATTCGTAATTCCTGAAAACTGCAGGTACTCTAAAAGTTTTGCTGCTGCCTCTTTATCCTTTAACTCACATAAGCCTGTAATTAAAAAATCATCTTCTGTCCCTTCAGCCAGTTCTGAACCACACTCTGCACAGATTGTAATTCCTTTCTGGTATTCTGTCTTACAAACCGGACACCACATATTCTTTCCCTCCTGATTACAGAATGACATTTTACATATTATATAAAACGGGGTTATTGTCCTTTCCTTAAAAACCTGGAACCAGAACTATAACCCCATTATTATAACATCTGCATCCTTAATTATCTTATTGCTTCTTTAACTTTGGCTGCCTTTCCAACCCTGTTACGAAGATAGAATAATTTAGCACGCCTTACTTTACCCTTGCGGACTACTTCAATTTTGTCAATAATTGGTGAATGTAATGGCCATGTCTTCTCAACACCTACACCATTAGAAAACTTCCTTACTGTAAATGTCTCCCTTATTCCGCCATTCTGCCTTTTAAGGACAGTTCCTTCAAAAACCTGGACACGCTCCCTGGTTCCTTCAATAACCTTAGCATACACTTTTACAGTATCACCAATGCCAAACTCAGCAATGTCTTTCTTTAACTGCGCATCCTCAATTTCCTTAATAATGTCATTCATCTGTGTGACCTCCTTATTTATCTTGATGTTCTTAATACTTATGTGCCATGCAGCCGTAACAGAGGAACATCTCCTATACACAACATCATGTATTCTAACACAGACTGCCATATATTGCAAGGATTTTGTGAAACGGACACGTCCGTTTCATAAAATTTCAAGTTATACTGTGCTGGCAGACGGACGCAAGGTTTCACATGTCCAGGCTGGTATTTTCCATTCCAGAGCACGCTTCCGCTACATCAGCCCACGCAACGGCGCATAAAATCTGAGAAAACCAGATTCAAACGCCGGCGGGGCTAAAGTGCTTCTGTCATGGAAAATACCAGCCTGGACATGTGAAACCTGCTGTCTTCTAGCAGACCCATGATTATAACTGGAAATTTTATTGTGTGTTAAATTATTCAGACAAACGGCAGATACAGTTTCTAGTTATATCATTCATTTTGCCAACAGGCAGCAGGTTTTTTATGCCAGGGCGGGTTTATTCCATGACAGGTGCACTTTAACCCCGCCGGCATTTAAGCACCTGTGTGGCAGAAGAAACATAAGTTTCTTTTGGTACACAGGTGCTTTATGTGCCGCTGCGTGGGTTAACGTAGCGGAATGCGTGCCCTGGAGTGGAATAAACCCGCCCTGGCATAAAAAACCTGCGTCCGTCTGCCAGCACAGAATAACTGGAAATTTTACCAAACAGACATAACTATATAAACTGTAAAATTTGCCTTTTTCTCTATATTAGTTTATAATAAATTATTCAAAATTTTTATAGAAATGAGGAATTCTATGATTTTACAATGCACCCATATTACCAAAACCTTTTTAACAGATATTATTTTAAACGATATATCGTTCCATATAAATGATAATGAAAAAGCTGCTATAGTAGGAATAAATGGTTCTGGCAAGTCAACTCTTATTAAAATAATTATGAATGAACTGGAAGCTGACAGTGGGGAAGTTATCATATCTAAAGATATTTCCATAGGATATTTTGCACAGAACCAGGAATATAATTCCAATAAAAGCATATTAGAAGAAATGCATGGCGCACGCCCTGAGGTTGAAGAGCTGGGCAGGCGCCTTGATGAACTGTCTGCACAGATGGATAATACAAAAGATGAGAAGCTTGAGGCTCTTATTAAACAATATGACCAGGCACGCCACCGCTTTGAACAGCTTGGTGGTTATTCATATGAAAGTGAAATTACAGGTGTACTCAAGGGGCTTGGGTTTAATGAAGAAGATTTTGGCCAGCCTGTACAGTCATTGTCTGGTGGGGAAAAGACAAGGGTTGCCCTTGCTATGATGCTCCTTAAAAACCCAGACCTGGTTATACTTGACGAACCAGCCAACCACCTTGACATGAACTCAATACAGTGGCTTGAAGGATATCTTGCCAACTATAAAGGTGCTGTGCTTGTTGTTGCACATGACAGGTATTTTTTAGATAAAATTGCAACAAAGATAATAGAATTAAGACAGGCAAAATGCAGTGTGTTCCAAGGAAATTATACAGAATATTCCAGAAAAAAACAGGCAGCAATGGAAACACTTATGAAACAGTACCTTAACCAGCAAGCCGAAATAAAACACCAGGAAGAGGTTATTGCAAAGCTTAAGTCATTTAACAGGGAGAAATCAATTAAACGGGCTGAAAGCCGCGAAAAGATGCTTGATAAGATTGAGCGTATAGACAAGCCTGTAGAGGAAAAAACCAAAATGAACCTTCTTTTTAAACCACGTATACAGAGTGGTAATGATGTGCTCTCTGTAAAAGGGCTTTCTAAAAGTTATGGCAGCCACCAGCTTTTTTCAGATATCAGTTTTGAAATTAAAAGAGGTGAACATGTAGCAATAATTGGTGATAATGGTACTGGCAAAACCACTATCCTTAAAATGCTTATGGAAATGTATGGGACTGGTACAGATTTTGACGGACAGATAAAGTTTGGGACTAATGTGCATATAGCATATTATGACCAGGAACACCAGGTGCTCCACCCAGAAAAAACATTATTTGAAGAAATACAGGATACATACCCTGATATGAACAATACACAGGTACGTAATGTGCTTGCCGCCTTTCTTTTTACTAATGATGATGTATTTAAACAGGTCAAAAATCTAAGCGGTGGTGAAAGGGGACGTGTATCACTGGCAAAGCTTATGCTTTCAGACGCCAACTTCCTGTTGCTTGATGAGCCTACAAACCATCTTGATATTGACTCCAAAGAAATACTGGAACATGCTATTAACAATTTTGAGGGCACTATTTTATATGTATCACATGACAGGTATTTTATAAATACTACTGCATCAAGAATACTTAACCTTACACAACAGCAGATAGTCAATTATCCTGGTAATTATGATTATTACCTTGAAAAAAAGGAAGATGCGGAAAGGGCACAGCTTTCCATGCCTGTACAGGTGGTTTCCTGTAATCCAGAAAACAGCTTTGCATCTGGCAATAAAACAAGCTGGCAGCAGCAGAAAGAAGAACAGGCAAGGCTGCGTAAAATAGAAAATGAACTGAAAAAAACTGAAACAGAAATAGAAAAACTCGAAACACGTAACACAGAAATAGATTTACAACTTTCAGACCCGGCTAATGGCACAAATATACAATTATTACAGGAACTTTCCAAGGAACATGAGGCCAACAGAAACAGGCTTGAAGAACTTATGGAACAGTGGGAAGCCTTGTCAGATAAATTGTAATAAAAAGGGAAGGATAATAAATGAATAAAAAAGCAAGCATTATAATACCATGCTATAATGTAGAAAAAACAATAGATAAATGCATGGCATCACTTATTAACCAGTCTATAGGCATTGATGCTTTAGAAATTATTCTGGTAAATGACGCCTCTACAGATAATTCATATGAATTATTATGTAAATGGGAACATGATTACCCAGACTCTGTTTTATTAGTAAACTGTACAGAGAACGGCAAAGCCGGACGTGCAAGGAATACAGGGCTCTCGTATGCTTCTGCACCATATATAGGTTTTGTAGATGATGACGATATCTGTGAACCAGGTATGTTTGAAACACTATACAATGCTGCATATAATAACGGCTGTGACCTTGCAGTATGCCAGTCTGTGCGCCAGAACAACTACACTGCACAAGATAATGTTGCAATTACTTGCCAGGATGAAATTATTAATATATCTGGCATGGATGAACGCATTAATTTTCTTAATAAAGATATAAATGATGCTGTATGGAATAAATTATACCTGAAAGACCTGATTCTTGAAAACAATATATTCTTTCCAGAAAATACATTATATGAAGATATTTTCTTCAGCCACCTTATGAAAATCTACTGCCAGAAAGTTTATATATCAGGAAAGGTACTGTACCATCATATAATATCAGGTGCTTCTGTTTCAAAAAACAATACACCAGAACAAAGAATAGATTTCCTTGGTATCTCATTAATGCTTATCGAGGAAATACGTTCAAGGAAAATACCAGCAGAAATTTCAGCCTGGCATGATGAACAGTTTATAATACAATATATTACATTCATTATTAACTATGAAAAGACATTTGGAAAACTTGATAATGAAATTTATACAATTATAAAAGAGAGCATTAAAAACCTTTATCCAGATATACTGCAAATTCCTATTGCTGGAATGATTTTAAAAAATAACTCTAACCCAGGTTTCCAGGAAATAATAAGAAAACTTTTATAAAATTCCTGGAAACCAGCCATAAAATAACAGCCAGCATAGTTAATGGAAATATCCATTAATACTGCTGGCTGTTTAAATTTATAAAGTTATATTATGTGTTATTGTTTCCCTTTTTGGCTGCTTTTGAAATATTACCACTCTTTGTGCCAGGCAGGTTATAACATATTACTGGTGTTCCTGTCTGTATTATATCATATATCTGCCTTGCCTTTTCTGGCGGAAGGTTTACACAGCCATGTGAACCACTTGTTTTATATAGTTCACCACCAAATGTACTTCTCCATCCTGCATCATGAAGGCCTATATTTTTATTAAATGGCATCCAGTAACTTACAGGAGTAGAATAATTCTCCCCATTTAATGTAGCATCACGCTGTTTATATGTAATACCATAAACTCCTGCTGGTGTATCAAACCCACGTGCACTATTGCCTGTAACACAGTCTGTTTCAAGCACCATTTTACCATCTTTATATAAAATAACATGCTGTGCTGTAAGGTTTATCTCTACATAGGTATCACCATAATCACGTTTGCCATACCTGTCTGCAGTCTGGTAATAACAAGGTGTCCTTTTTCCCTGCTTACCCTTCTTTATAAGCTTTGTAAGTTCCTTTATCTCCTGCGGGGTATTCATCCACCATCCATAATCCCCCTCTGCTATTGTAATTGTTTCACCATAACTTGTTTTAAACTTGCGTGGACGGAAAATTGTATCGTATTTTCTTCTGATAGAAGCAACAAATTCTGACACCTCATTCTCATCAATTTTTACCTTTCCATTTTTAACAGAAAGCCACTTATTAATTGTATCACCATCCAGCACTTCTGTATTATCACCGAATTCATACGTAATATCTGTACTTGTGTATTTATTAAGCTTTTTAAGGGTTTTGCCCAGCTTCTTGTCACCAGAAGTAACAGCAGGCTTTTTATACAGCCCAAGTTCTTCACAGTTTATCTCTGTCTTTAAGCCTTTAACTGCACTCTCAATAGCTTCAATAACAGCAGTTTTGTCAAGTTCATTTCCCTGGGTTTCACTGATAATTTCATAGCCTTTGCCCTTTTTATAACCAGATATATATGCATTCTTTGATTTGGTAATATTCTCTTTCTGCATATTGGTTAAGCTGTCCGCCACATCTTTTATTTTATCCTGGTCACAGCCTATAAATGTTGGCCTTCCTGAATAAACAGCACTCTGCTGCAGCGGCCACAGCCATTCATTCTGCTCCTCTATAATTTTAACCAGTTCATCTGTTGAAGAAACTGTTAAACCAAGTGCGTCACTTGAAAACTCTTCTTCAAAGTCCATGCCATCTTTATCTTTCTGTATTATTTTAAGGGAATAACTTGAAAGCCCTTCTTCAAAGTCCTGCACTTCCATCTGCGAAACATCTGTACCATATACATTGGTTCCTTTAAAAAAGTGTGACTTATAGTATACAACGCCTGCAAAATACCCCGTAATACCAATTATAATAATAAAAACAGGTATTAAAAGCCATTTTCCAGAAATGCCTCTTCTCCTCTTTTTTCCGTCTAATGTTGTACCACCTATATTTATACCAGGATGTAAAGTAGTGCTTTCAATAGTAGCTGCTTCATTACCTGCCCGGTTTCTTTTATTCTTTTTTTTCATAATCACACTGCCCTTTATTTTTATTGCCAGGAAAATTCCTATAATGCTATGGAACTTTTTGCTTATGGCCTTATCCATACAAGTTGCTATATAAGGTTAAATTTTATAGCCCGTCTAATACAATAGTATATTACTTTAGAGCACGGATATCAATAATCTTTTATTACCATATTTTTAAATTTTTGTTAAACTAGTCTGTTTTATTGTTAAAAAAAGTGATATAATTATTACAAAACACCTTTATTATAAAGTAAAATGGAGAAATATGTAATAATGGCTAAAGTAAAAATACTTGACAACAAACTTTTTTTATACCTTACTGAATTTTTTGCAGGCATGTCTGTTATGGCTGTAGAACTTGGCGCAAGCAGGCTCTTAGCCCCTTATTTCAGTTCTTCCCAGATTGTCTGGACTATTATCATTGGCACTATAATGATTGCTATGGCGCTAGGTAATATTTATGGTGGAAAAAGTGCAGATAAAAATCCTGAACCGGGCAGGCTTTACACAAGGATACTAACTGCCGCTATATGGATTGCACTTATACCTGTCTTTGGCAAATATATTATCCTTGGGATTTCAGCACTGCTTATATTTACAGTGAACAGCAATTTCCTGGTAATAGCAGCATTTGCCGCCTGTATGCTTATATTTGTATTCCCATTATTTTTATTAGGTACTGTCACCCCGTCACTTGCAAGGTACTCTGTAGACAGCCTTGAAGACAGTGGCAAAACTGTAGGTACACTGAATGCATTTAACACTATTGGAAGCATTATCGGCACATTTGTGCCAACATTTATAACAATACCAGCCGTTGGAACAAGCATTACAATGCTTATATTCGCAGGAATTTTAACTGCATTGTGCATTATTTATTTTATAAACAGCAGGACACACCAGAAAAGGGTGGCTGTTTCCATTATTATATTTATATCCTGTTGTATAGCTGGTACAAACAATTCCTTTGCATTCTGGGAAAAAGAACTTGCTTATGAGGGTGAGTCTGTTTATAACTATTTACAAGTTAAAGAATCAGACAGAAATGTTATACTTTCAACAAATGTGCTTTTTGGTGTCCAGTCTGTTTATATGAAAGATGAAGACCTTACAGGAATGTATTATGATTATGCCCTTGCTGCCCCTGTTATGACAGATGCCAGAAATGCAGACATTCTTATACTTGGCATGGGGACAGGCACATATGCGCTCCAGTGCAGGAAATATTTTGGAAACAACAACATTGAAGGCGTTGAAATTGATGAAAAAATAACAAATCTTTCCAGGAAATATTTCCACCTGCCAGATGATATAAATGTAACAACATATGATGGCAGGGCATTTTTAAATACTGTAGATAAAAAATATGATGTTATCATGGTAGATGCGTACCAGGATATTACTATACCATTCCAGATGTCCTCTGTTGAATTTTTCACCCTTGTAAGAGAACATCTGTCTGAAAATGGCGTAATGGTTGTAAATATGAATATGCAAGGCAGCAGTGAAGGAAATATAAACGAGTATCTTTCAGATACAATTTCATCTGTATTCAGTGAAGTTTATACAATAGATGTAGAAAATTCCACAAACAGGGAACTGTTTGCTTCCAATAATAAAAACATGTATAATGTATTTAAAGAAAATACGCAGGCAATACAAAACATGGAACTTGCCATGCTTATGGAACATATATCTGGCAAGCTTTCAAAATACAGCCCCGGCAACTATATACTTACAGATGATAAGGCGCCAGTAGAACTGCTTGGAATAAAAGTTATTGACGGGCTTATACAGCAGGAAACCGCATATTATAAGGAAATATTTAAAAAAGAAGGAATAAAAGGGCTTATAAATAATATTTTGGGTTAAAAACCATAGAAAGTGGTATTATTATGAATTTATCTAAAATACAAAAAGCATATAAAATTACCTTAATAATTTTATTACTGCTTTTTATACCAGCATACAATAAAATATATGCCAGTGCAGAAAACACAGGCGGGAAAGTTATACGCATACCCTGTGGAATAAACAACCTGTTATACTATGATGATACAGGCAATGTTACAGGTTATTGCAAACCTTATTTAGACAGTCTGGCCAAAATTAATAACTGGAGATATGAATATATTAAGGCAGACTGGAATGAAGCAGTTAAAATGCTGGAAGATGGCAGGATTGATATACTGTTCCCATCTACATATGTTCCAAAGCGCAGCAAGACAATGGACTTCTCTTCTATTATTGGCGGATACATGGCACCTGGAATATTTGCATTAAAAGACAGCAAGTATAATTATGGTGACTATGAAAGTTTTGATGGTGCAAGAATTGCTATAACAAAAAGTTCTTCTAATGTTGAAATGCTGGAAACATTTTCTAAAAAAAATAATTTTACTTATACGCCTGTCTACATTAATTCAATGACAGATAAAGTCAAAGCTTTAGAAAATGGAGAAGCAGACCTGGCTATTTTTAATGCAACTAACAATGTAGATAATGGCAAAGTAGTTTCAGTCCTTGACACATATCCGTTCTATTATACTGTAAAAAAGGGCAATAAAGCCCTGCTGTCAGAGCTTAATACCGGAATGGAAGAACTTATTATCAATGAACCAGACCTTATAGGTGATGTATTTAAAAACTGCCTTATGGGCACAAACAGGTGTAATGCTGCTTTTACATCAAAAGAACGCCAGCTTATTACTAATAAACAAGAAATTATTGCAGGCTTTTATGAAAAGACAGAACCTCTTGCATATGTTACAGATAATGGCAGATATGAAGGTATCTACATTGAACTTATGAATAAAATCAAGAAAGAAACCGGCCTTAATATAAGCCTTTATCCCATAGACCGCAGCAAATACTGGCAAGACCTTTTGAAAGATGGGACAATTGATTTTTACATAGGTTCTTTTGGAAATATTACTTCCAAGGATGGAAATTTCCTTACTACCAGCCCCTTTATGGAATATGAAACTGTTCTCGTCACTAAAAACAATTTTAAATTATCTGATACCACCAAATACAGTATTGCACTTACAAAAGCACGTAAATACTGGACAAACAACCTTCCTGATGATTTTAAAAACCCTGATATCAAATTTTATAAAACAGCCAGGGAATGCCTTGTTGCAGTAAATAAAGGTGAAGCAGATGCAACACTGCTAAATACTATTGAATACAGTTACCAGTGTAAAAATATACGGTTTGCGGAACTTGTACAATGGGAAAATTACAGGTTTAGTTCTGGTATTTCAATGGTGGCCATTAAAGATATTGATAAAACTATATATTCTGCTATGGAGAAGGCTTTAGGCATATTAACTGAAACCGATATTAGTGATGCCACAAAAAATAACCTGAATATCACATATAAGCCTGTAGATTTTGTAGATTATATATATCCTTCCAGGTATATATTGCTGATTATTATTATAATTTTATTACTAGCTTCCGCCGCTGGCATTATTATCTACAAAACACGCCAGAAACAGACACATGTAATTAAAGAAGCCCAGAAATCTGAAGAACAGCAATTACGTATTATGGCAGCATTAAGCCTTGATTATGAATCTGTATATTATATAGACCTTGACACAGACTCTTTTACTGTTATAAAGGCTATTGAGAACCCTGGCAGGATTTCCAGTGTTAATACTAAAGAAGAAAAGTATATATATTCAGATATTATGAATAATTATATAAATAAATCTGTACTCCCTGAATATAAGGACCATATAGCAGCTCTTTCTGAAAGGAATGCACTTATAGAACATTTTAAAAATGAGAAAGACCTTACAGTAAGATACCAGTCAAAGCCCGATTCCAAAAACCGCGAATATTTTGAGATGCACTTTGTATGTATAAGTTCCGGTATTGGTGAAAATATTATGGTTCTTGGTTTACGTTGTGTAGATAAAATTACCAGGGAAGAAATCAAACAGCATAAAGCGCTTAAAGAAGCATTTGATGCTGCAAACAGGGCAAATAATGCAAAATCAGATTTCCTGTCCAGGATGTCACATGACATACGCACACCTATGAATGCCATTATTGGCATGACTGCAATTGCAACAGCCCATATTGATGACAAAGAACGTGTCCAGGATTCACTTGTCAAAATTGATGCCTCAAGCCGGCATCTGCTTGCACTTATTAATGAAGTGCTTGATATGAGCAGGATTGAATCAGGTAAAATAAGCCTTAATGAAGATTATTTCAATCTTCCAGAGCTTATAAATAACCTGCTGGTAATGGTACATCCACAGATTAAAAAACATAAACATAATTTACAGGTACATATTTTTGATATAGAGCATGAAAATGTAATTGGCGACAGCCTGCGTCTGCAACAGGCATTTGTAAATATAATGGGTAATGCAGTTAAATATACCCCTGACAATGGTAATATAATCCTTACTGTGAGAGAAGCACCAAGCCATAATGAATCCACAGGTTACTACGAATTTATATTTGAGGATAACGGCATTGGAATGCCAGCAGAATATATAGAACACATTTTTGAACCATTTTCCAGGGTTGAGGATGTAAGAACAAGTAAGATACAGGGAACAGGGCTTGGCATGGCAATAACCCAGAATATAATACATATGATGGATGGTGACATAATTGTTAAAAGCGAAGAAGGCAAAGGCTCAAAATTCACAATCACCCTTTTCTTAAAACTGCAGGATAAACATGAACAGCCTGCATACAGGCTTCCAGGGCTTCCTGTGCTTGTAGCTGGCGGTGACACGCTTTTATGCCAGTCCATCTGCAAAATGCTTAATGAAATGGGAATGCACAGTGAATACAGGTATTCTGGCATAGAAGCTCTGGAACTTGTGAATAAAAGGCACGAAGAAAATAATGATTTCTATGCAGTAATAATGGACTGGGATATGCCTGGAATAACAGGTTTTGAAATCTCCAATGGAATTAACAGCATAACTGGTGGCAAAACCCTGGTTATTATCTTATCTGGCTATGAATTAACAGATATTGAAACAGAAGCAAGAGGTTTAGGAATTAACCTGTTCTTAAATAAACCTGTATTCAAATCAGGGCTGGCAAAAATCTTTAACAACCTTATAAATAATACAGATACTAACGATTTAACATTAAAACTTGATAATGTTAAGGAAAGCAATTATTCAGGCAAAAGACTGCTTCTTGTTGAAGATAATGAAATAAACCGCGAAATTGCGGCAGAAATCCTTGGAATGACAGGCATACAGATAGAAGAAGCTCATAATGGCGAAGAAGCTGTTAATAAATTCTCTGCTTCAGAACCTGGATATTATGATATAATCTTTATGGATGTACAGATGCCTGTAATGAATGGCTATGAAGCAACATCAGCAATACGCTCACTTGACAGGCATGATGCCAGGACAATACCAGTTATAGCTATGACAGCAAATGCATTTGCAGAAGATATAGCAGACTCCAAAAATGCAGGAATGGACGAACATCTTGCCAAACCAATAGATGTAATAAAGCTTAATGAAATCCTGGGAAAATACCTGGAATAATTTATAAACAAGAATATACAAAAATAACACCTGCCATAATTATGGCAGGTGTTATTTTACCAATAGAATGCCATAGCGTGCCTGGTTCCTGCTTTGCCTTCTGCCAAATATCATATTGCCGCTACTCCTTTATTATATATTATCTGGCATATTATAACATATCTTGTACATTCTTTCTTCTGGGAGTTTTGCTGATATATCTGTTCCTTTTTCTTTCTCTTCTGCCAGCATTTTTACATAAACTGTAATATCTTCTATATTTATAATCCAGTTATGTACATACTGGTATAATGCACTTCCACGGAGCCCTAACTGTACAGACCTGTAATCCAGCGGATTCCCATATATATCCCTTTCAGGGTCCCACTGGCACCGTATATCTGACTGCTTTACCTGTTTCTGCCACTCATTATAATCTGTACAGCCTGATTTATTAAAAGTGGACGCAACTGCATTATTCACAATATAGTCAAATGCAGTCCTTTTAATATCAATTGCAAGCACCCTTTCCTGCCCTGCTTTAGAAGCCCATCCAGACCTGTACATCATCCAGAGAAATGATGGTTTAATCCATGACATCCTCTCCATTTTAAAATGCCTGCCAAACGTCCCAAGCCTGGCAGTTTCATCTGCAATCTCACTTGAAAATGCCTGGTAAACCCGGACCGTACTATCTGTAAAAAGAGCCCTTGTTTCTTTGCAGGTATTATTTATATTATTAGTAGTATTGCTGTTTATATTGTGCATTTCTAATCCTTTCATGCCCCTTCCTGCCATCTCTATTGAATAACAAACAGAAAATCCAGACTATCATGGTTACTCCATGCAGATAGTCTGGAAATAATGTTACTATTCACAGTCAATGAAATTCGAGGATTTTTGGCATGTTTTGTGCCAAAAATACGGGTTTTATGGCGCCATTTTGCATGATTTTCAGCAAAATGTGTGCATTTTCAGCGCTGAAAGCGCTGCTTGTTACTATGAACAGCGTAGCTGTGAATAGTAACGAAATAATATTTGCTAATGGATAAAACTACATTTTCTTATAGAAAAATGATTTAAATGTTGAAAAACCTGACTCCCCTGGTGAAATTATCTGTTCTGTGCTTCCTACAAAAAGTATACCATCTTTCTTAAGTGCAGCATTGAACTTCTTATATATTTCACTTTTTGCCTCTTCTGTAAAATATATCATTACATTACGGCATACTATCATATTGCAGCCTGTAGGGTATGTATCTTTTAAAAGATTATGTTGTTTAAATTCAACACATTTCTTCACTTCATCGGAAATCTGGTAGCTTCTCGTACCTGTTTTTGTGAAATACTTTGTAAGGTATTCTTTTGGAAGCCCTTTTAAACTTTTTTCATCATAAATTCCAATCTGGGCTTTTTCAAGCACCTGCTTGTCAATATCTGTTGCAATAATTTTTATTCTGTTCATAGGTATAAATTTGGCAAGAAGCATAACAAGCGTATAAGGCTCATCACCTGTAGAACATGCAGCACTCCATATTTTTACATTGTTGCTGCCAAATTTTTCAAATAAGTATGGGAACATTTCATTTTCGAGCAGCTTCCACTGTTCAGGATTTCTATAAAATTCTGAAACATTTATTGTAAGATATGCTACAAATTCATCAAGAAGCTCCTTGTCTTTTGAAATAGCATTTATATATTCATCATATGAAGTGATTTTCCTCTTAGAAATAAGTGAGTCTATACGCCTTTTCATCTGTCTTTCTTTATAACAGCTTAAATCTATTTTGGTAAGCTGGTATACTTTAGTTTTAAATTTTTCATAATCACCCATTTTATTATACCTCCCTGGATTTTATATGACAAAAAACGCCAACCCGTCCATTGTACGGATTGGCGAAAAAAGTTAATTACTCAGCTACATCTTCACCGGCAGGCTCTTCATCCGTCTGTGAATCGTTTAATAAAGCTTTAATACTTAAACTTATTTTATGGTCTTCCTTGTTAAAATCAACTACTTTAGCCTCAATCTCCTGGCCTGTCTTCAAAACATCTGATGGTTTGTCAACATGTTCTTTTGAAATCTGTGAAACATGTAATAATGCATCCACACCTGGCTCAAGTTCAATAAATGCACCAAAGTCAGCCATTCTTGCAACAGTTCCTTTAACTACTGAACCTACGCTGTATTTTTCATCAGCATTTAACCAAGGGTTCTGGTCTTCAAATTTTAAGCTGAGTGCAATCTTTTCATCTTTTATATCTTTAATAAGAACCTTTGTCTTGTCACCAACACTAAATACTTTCTTAGGGTTTTCAACGCGTCCCCATGACATTTCAGAAATATGGAGAAGACCGTCTGCACCTCCTAAATCAATAAATGCACCGAAATCTGTAAGGTTCTTAACTGTACCTTCTACTGTATCGCCAACACTTATCCTTGCGAACAGTTCTTCCTGGAGCTTTTTCTTCTCTGCAACAAGAAGCTGCTTCCTGTCACCGATAATTCTCCTCTTCTTAGGATTAAATTCACTAATTATAAATTCAATCTCCTGTCCTGCATACTTAGAAAGGTCTTTCTCATAAGTATCTGACACAAGGCTTGCAGGGATAAATACCTTTGTCTCATCAACAACTACGCTTAAACCGCCTGCAAGTACGGCTGAAACAGGAGCTTTAAGTACTTCTTTGTTCTCAAATGCTTCCCTTATGCGTTCGTTGCTCTTTTCCATCGCAAGGCGCTTGTATGTGAGGACAACCTGTCCCTCACCGTCATTTACCTTAAGAACTTTAGCGTTCATTGTATCGCCCTCTTTTACAACTTCCCTAAGGTCGATACCTGACTGGTTACTGTATTCATTTCTGGTAATAATACCATCAGCTTTGTAACCAATGTTTAAAACGATTTCATCTTCCTTAACGCTGATAACTGTCCCTTCTACAATCTCCCCATTGTGGATTGTTACTAATGTTTCTTCCAATAACTGTTCAAATTCATTGTTCACTTCTGACATATGATTGAACCTCCTTAATTATATTATTTGGGGTTGATGCCCCAGCAGTAATACCCACGCTACGAAAAGATTGAAGTTTCTTCAAATCCAGGTCATCAAGTGTCTGTATAAAATATGTGTCCGGACATACTCCTTTGCATATTTCAAACAATTTCTGAGTGTTCGAACTATGTTTTCCACCTATTACTAACATCGCGTCGGATTGCCTCGCAATAGTACCCGCTTCTGTCTGACGCTCTTCGGTAGCGTTGCAAATTGTATTCATAACAAGTATATCATACCTCTTTTTTACTAAAATATCAACTATATCTTGAAATTTCTTGTAATTAAATGTCGTTTGTGAAACAACACATATCTTTTGTTCTTTATTATTGCTGTATTTTTCTGCTTCTTCCACACTTCCGATAATATCAGCACAGTTGTTGCACCAGCCGCACACACCCTGTACTTCTGGGTGTTTTGCATCGCCTGTTACTATTATATGATAACCTTCACTGGATTTTTCCTCTACTATATGGTGTATTTTAGAAACAAACGGGCATGTCGCATCAACTATATTTACATTCTTCTCTTTTAGTTTCATGGCTGTTTCTTTGGATATGCCATGTGAACGTATAACTATTGTAACATCTTCCCCTTCCTCAATGCTGTCTATATCCTCTACAACATTCACACCCCTGCGCTCCATATCAGATACTACCTGTTCATTGTGGATAAGCGGTCCTAATGTGTATACCCTGCCGCCATTTGCAGCTTCTGTATATGCCATATCCACTGCCCTTTTGACGCCAAAGCAGAAACCAGCGCTTTTTGCAACTGTAACTTGCATTTTTTATTTTCCTTCCTGGTATATTTTAATAACTGCAGATACAGCATCTTCTATTGACATATCTGATGTATCAAGCAGTACAGCGTCTTCTGCCTGTCTTAATGGTGATGTTTCCCTTTCCATATCCTGCCTGTCCCTTTTAATTATATCCTGTTCCAGCTTTTCTAAATCACATGCCATGCCACGTGCTTCTTGTTCCTTATATCTGCGTCTTGCCCTTTCAGCGGCACTTGCAGTAAGGTAAATTTTAGTTTCTGCATCTGGAAGTACACATGTGCCTATATCGCGCCCATCCATTATTATATCCTCTGAAGCAGCAATATTTCTCTGGATATCAAGAAGTTTTGTCCTTACTGCTGTATATTTAGAAATATCTGATGTCATCATGCTTACTTGTTCTGTCCTTATAAAAGCATTGACATTTTCACCATTTAATATAACTACCTGTTCCCCATCCTTGTATTCTATAGAAACATTTATATCCTTACATGCTTCTGATACTGCTGTTTCATTATCACTGCTAATACCATTTCTTATAAAATAAAGAGCCATAGCCCTGTACATTGCACCTGTATCAACATATATAAAACCAAGCTTTTCTGCCGCCAGCCTTGCTATCGTGCTTTTACCAGCACCGGCCGGGCCATCTATTGCTATATTATGCATACTTACCTCTTTCCTGCACAGTTTCCTGTGCATCCTTATGTTTTATACTGCACAGTTTTTTGTGCATCTTATAATTTTGCTGCAGACTTTCCTGCAAGAAATCCTGTTGACCATGCTATCTGCAGGTTATATCCGCCTGTCATTGCATCAACATCTATTACTTCCCCTGCAAAATACATTCCTTTAACTTTCCTGGATTCCATTGTTGCAGGACTGATTTCCTTAACCATAATCCCGCCCTTTGTAATAACAGCTTCATTATATCCACGCAGGCTTTCTGGTGTCATTACAAGCCCTTTTAAAATGTCTGCTAACACTGCCCTCTCCTGCTTTGTAACAGAATTAACTTTTTTATCTGGATTAATTCCTGAAAGTGCAACAATAACAGGGATAAGTTTTGACGGCAGAAGCCTTCCAAGACTGTTTTTAAAAGAACTGTTCCTACATTCTGAAAAATCCCTTAATATTCTCTCATTTAGCTGCTGGTTTGTCAATGCAGGTTTCAAATCTATTATAAATTTCATGCCTTTTAAATCTTTGCCTGACATATAGCAGCTTGCTGTAAGGACTAATGGCCCGCTTATCCCAAAATGTGTAAAAAGCATTTCCCCCATTTCCTTGTATAAAACTTTCTTTCCATCCATAAGTGTTAATTCTACATTACGCAAGGAAAGCCCTTGTAACTCCTTTGCAAAGCTTTCTTTAATATTCACAGGCACAAGAGAGGGCGATATTTCTTTAATAGTATGTCCTGTATCTGCAGCAAATTTATACCCGTCACCTGTAGAACCTGTGGATGGATAAGAAACACCACCTGTCGCTATTATAACAGCATCTGCTCTTATTGTTTCTGTCCCTTTCCTGCCACTTCCATCCAGATATTTGACATCCACACTTTTAAAAGTACCATCTTCTGTATTTATTCTCTGCACCTCTGTATTATAATAAATCTGGACATTCCTTTTTTCAAGTACACTCTTAAAAGTTTTAATAACATCAGATGATTTTCCAGAAACTGGAAACACCCTGCTGCCACGCTCTGTCTGTATTTTTAAGCCGCTGTCCTCCAGGAAATCCATTAGTTTCTGGCTATTTAATGCAGAAAATGCACTGTACAGGAACTTGGGGTTTGATACAACATGAAGAAGCAGGTTCTGTATATCACTGTTATTTGTGATATTGCACCTGCCTTTTCCTGTTATATAAAGCTTTTTGCCAAGTTTTTCATTCTTCTCAATAATAGTAACACTGGCGCCAGCATCTGCTGCTGCCACTGCTGCCATTATGCCAGCAGCGCCACCGCCAATAATAATAATAATATCTGTCCTTTTCTCCAATACTTTCCCTCCATGTGCCATGCTGGTGTCCTGGCAGAGATGAATGCAATGCTGTGGTTATGTACGCAGTTCCATGCCGCAAAGAAATTGTATGCTTCCTGGGCACGCTCCCGCTACAATGGCTCACGTAGCGGCGCATAATATCCTTATGTCCCAAAAGAAAATTATATTTCTTTTGGGACATCTAAAACAGGATATAAACGCCGACGGCGCCATAAGTGCCCTGGAAGCATACAATCTTTCTTTGCGGCATCTGGAAGCTGCTGTTTGTTCCCACAAATGCAAAGCAGCGTGTCCTGTAGCTTGCCACTGGCATTTGGCTTAAACACCCTGCAAACCATATTCCTGCTAAAACCAGTAATGGCAGTTTAAATATAACGTCCGTTTTATAAACTAGCAATATGCACAAATATACAAATTGCTTGAGCAATTATAATTTATAAAACAGACATGGTTTAATCATAGCATAAATTGTTTCTGAAACTACTTCTTCACAGCTAAAACTTGTCTGTTTCTGTTTTTTATTTCAAATACTTTTTCTGGTGTGCCTGCAGGCTGGAAGGTTATTGTATGGTTATACAATGTGTAGATTGCCTGTCAATTTACAAATGTGCTTTTATAAGACAGTTGTTATGGAACCGCTGGTGCTTGAGCCTCGTTTTGTGAGGCTCTATGCACCATTGCGTGGTCCATCCAAGCGGAAGCGTACTGTCGTTAAAAACACTTTGTAATTGACAGGGCATCAAAAATGTATACTTCCAGCCCGCAACACACCTTACGGCTCTAGCAGATAACAGACAAGTTTTAATGCTTCCTGTACTGTATCACGGCGGACTTCATTCCTGTTTCCTTTAAAACAATACTTCCTTACATCTGTTTTTCCTTTATAATACACACATATATAGACTGTCCCTGCTGGTGTACCATCTTCTGCTGCCCCAGGTCCTGCATAACCAGTTGTTGCCACTGTTATATCTGAACCTGATAATTTTGCTGTCCCTTCTGCCATCTGCCTTGCCGCAACACTGCTTACAGCAGTATATTCCTTAAGGTCTGCTTCATTTACTCCTAGAACTTTGTGTTTTACTGCATCAGAATAAGTAACATACCCTTCCTCAAATACTTCTGAAGCCCCAGATACATCAACAATACATGATGCAAGCATACCCCCTGTTAATGATTCTGCTGTTGAAATATGAAGCCCCTGTTCTTTCAACAGCACTACAGCCTTTTCTGCATTTTCCATAAATTTCTCCTTATTTGCATTGGTTATATTATGAATAGTAACGGCTGTTTTACATATTTCCATCCTGCATTATATTCCAGTTCTTCACCAGATAATCAGCAAGTGATACTACTGTCAATATTATAGCAGCATAAATAAATATTAATTCTATAATATTTATAAAACTGCCCTCAAAATTTACTATCAAAAGCACTGACATAACCATCTGTGTTATTGTCTTAATTTTGCCCCACCAGCTTGCCGCAAGAACTACACCTGCATCTGATGCCACAAGCCGGAAACCGCTTATTATAAATTCCCTGCTTATTATAATTATAACACCCCATACTGGCATGGGGTTCTCTGGTATTGAAACAAAACAGATAAGTGCAGAGCATACTAAAAGTTTATCCGCAAGCGGGTCCATAAATTTGCCAAAGTTTGACACAAGGTTATACTTGCGTGCTATATAACCATCTAGTGTATCCGTAAAACTTGCCACTATAAATATAACAGCAGCTATGTAATTTGAATACTTTACAGCGTCTGTAAGCATAAAAAACACAAAGAAAGGAATCATAATTATACGAAGCATTGTAATTTTATTAGGTAAATTCATAAAAACCTCCCATGCCGCTTAAAATGGCATAAATAGAGATGAAAAATGCTGTTTTTTGCATTTCCAGCCTATCCATTTTCAACTTACAACATCACCCACCAGGTCATATCCGTCTGAACCTGTAATCTTTGCCTTTATAAAGTCACCTGACATAAGCTGCCAGCCTGTTTTTACAAAAACATATCCGTCTACATCTGGTGCATCCATATATGTCCTGCATATATAAACACCATCTTCTGGAAGATAGCCGTCAACTATTACATCCATCTCCCTGCCTGTTAGCGGCCTGTTTTTTTCAAATGCCAGCTGCTGCTGTATTTCCATTATCTCATTGCGCCTTGCCTCTTTTATTTCTTCTGGTACTTGTCCCTGCATTTCTGCAGCAGGTGTGTCTTCTTCCTGTGAATAAGTAAATACACCAAGCCTGTCAAATTTCATTCTCCGTACAAATTCTTTTAATTCATTAAATTCTTTTTCTGTTTCCCCTGGAAAACCTGTAATAATTGTTGTCCTAAGGATTATATCTGGTATACTGCTCCGTAGTTTTTCTATTATTTCTGCTAACTGTGCACTGTTTGTATGCCTTCCCATACGCTTTAATACACTGTCTGAACCATGCTGTACAGGAATATCAAGATAATGGCACACTTTTGGCAGTTCTTTTATTGCTTTAATAATTTCATCTGTTATTTCTTCAGGATAACAGTACAAAATCCTTATCCATTTAAGCCCTTCTACTCCCGAAAGCTTTCTTAACAGTTCCGGGAGGCTCTTCTTCCCATAAATATCTTCACCATAGAGTGTTGTTTCCTGTGCTACAAGAATAATTTCCTTTATTCCGTTTGCCACAAGGCTTTCTGCCTGTTTTACAAGGTTCTCTGCAGGTATGCTTCTGTAACTGCCCCTTACTTGTGGTATAACACAGTAAGTACAATGTTTATTACAGCCCTCTGCAATTTTAAGGTATGCATACCCTCCTCCGTTCATTGCCTCCCTGTTTGTATATGGCTCTGGCAGGTAATCAATGCTTTTAAGCTTCTCTATAGGTATTTCTTCTTCAGAAGCAGCTCTGTTTAGTGCACTATTAATGGTTTCTGCAAGTTCTTCATAAGCTGTTGTCCCAATAATAATATCAACTTCTGGCAGTTCTTTCTTTATTTCCTCATGGTAACGCTGGGCAAGGCAGCCTGCTGCAACAAGCAGCTTACATTTCCCTTCTTCTTTATAAGCTGCCATTTCAAGGAGCGTATTTATGCTTTCCTCCTTTGCATCACCAATAAAGCAACAGGTATTTACAATAATAACATCTGCCTCATCTGCATTATACACTATATTATATCCTGGCTGCCTTAATGATGTTACCATCATCTCACTGTCAACCAGGTTTTTATCACATCCAAGTGAAACAAAACAAATATCCACGCTGATAACCAGCCTTTCTAATTTAATTTTTAAGCTTTAATCCAGCAGAATAAACACAGTTATTCATAAGCATTGCAATTGTCATAGGCCCTACACCACCTGGTACTGGCGTTATTGCACCTGCTTTCTCCACTACACTTTCAAAATCAACATCACCACAAAGTTTGCCATTTTCATCCCTGTCCATGCCTACGTCAATAACAGTAGCACCTTCTTTAATATAGTCTGCTGTAACAAACTTTGCTTTCCCTATTGCTACAACAAGTATATCTGCCCTTTTTGCGGTTTCCTTTAAATCTGCTGTATGTGAATGGCATACTGTAACCGTCCCGTTTTCACGTAATAAAAGCATGGAAACAGGTTTTCCTACAATATTGCTTCTGCCAATAATAACGCATTCCTTGCCATCTATCTGTATATTATAACGTTTCAAAAGCTCTATGATGCCTGCAGGAGTGCATGATACAAAACCTGGTTCACCTATGCTTAATGCCCCGACACTCTGTGGATGGAAACCATCTACATCTTTTGCAGGACTGATTGCCTGTATAATATTGTCTTCATTAATATGCTTTGGAAGCGGAAGCTGTACAAGTATACCATCCACATCATCCCTGTCATTTAGTGAATGTACAAGTTTAAGAAGTTCCTCTTCTGTAGTTTCTTCTGGTATTTCATATGAAAGTGAACGTATACCTGTATATTCACATGCTTTTTTCTTATTGCCCACATATACTGTAGATGCAGGGTCATTTCCAACCTGTATAACAGCAAGTGTAGTTTCAATTCCTTTTGCCTTTAAAGCTGCTACTTTCTCTTTCACTTCGTCCTTTATTTCCTGGGAAACTTTCTTTCCATCTATAATTATTGCCATAAATTTCCTCCTGAACTATTAAGTATAAATTATCATTACTATTATTAAAAATATATTACTGTGAATAATGCAATCCTGTTATAACCACTTCTGGCTTACACATTGTTTCAATCCACGCCCGGTGATTTCACGGAGTACGGCTACATCTTAATCCGGTGCGTGGCCTGGCCTCATGGCAGTGGGGGGATACCGGTTTCTCTCCGCCCGCCACTGCCGTTACATTTGCTTCCCGCAATTCATCCCGCCACCTTTAGAGGCGGAGGCTTCTGGCTTACACATTAAATATGCTTCCACCTACAAACTCACGCAATAACGAATTTTTAGGTATATCCTGGCTGTTTATCCCTATAAAATAATCAAGGAATTTTAAAAACCTCTTCGCCTCGGTATATTCAGGCACATCTTTTGGTATTCCAAATAAAAGCGCTTCTGCATATGGTTTTAGAACTGCAAGTTCATATATAAGTGATGAGTTAAACATTACATCTGCTTCTTCCTGGAATGGAAATATATACCTGTCTTCACCCCTCCTTACGGAAGGCCACATAGCTATTGTGTGTGCAGCATCTGTGCCCCTTGTACGTGCATCCCTTACCATCCTTCTTACAAGCCTGCCATCTGTTGTAGAAATCCTGTTATGCTCATCAATATTTAACTGTGCAAGTGCACTTATATATATTTTAAACTTGCTTTCCTTTGGCAAAGAATATGAAAGTGCATCATTAAGGCCATGTATGCCTTCTATTATAAATATGCCATCATGTCCAAGCCTCATAAAATTCCCTTTATATTCACGCTCCCCTTTAAGGAAATTAAACTCTGGAAGCTCTGCTGTCCCTCCATTTAACATGGTTACCATATCTTTGTTAAAAAGTTCTATATCTATTGCACCAAGGCACTCAAAATCATAATTGCCATTTTCATCTTTTGGCGTATCTTTCCGGTCTTTAAAATAATTATCAAGAGATATTAACTGTGGCTTTATGCCAAATGTCTGGAGCTGTACTGACAGTCTGTGTGAAAATGAAGTTTTGCCAGAAGAAGAAGGCCCTGCTATCATTATAAACTTTTTGCTTCTGTCTGATGCTATGGTTTCTGCTATCTTAGCGATTTTTTTCTCCTGTAATGCTTCCTGTACGAGTACCAGGTCCATTGCCCTGCCCTGTGATATAATTTTATTCAGTGCACCAACAGTATCTGCTCCAGCTATCCTGCCCCAGCCGCTTGACTCCTGTAATGTCCTGAAAAGCTTTGGCTGCGGCTTAAATCTGCTAAGTACATCAGGGGTCTTCCTGTTTGGCATATTTATAACAAACCCTCTGTCATAAAGCTGTAAACTAAAATACTTTAAAATACCCGTAGATGCTGGCATATACCCATAATAGTAATCCTCAAAACCATCTAATGTGTATATATTTACTTTGGATACACGCCTGTACTCAAAAAGTTCTTTCTTGTCATGCATTCCATAATCTTCAAAAATACTTATTGCATCTTCTGTATCAATAGAACGTTTTCCTATTGGCAAATCCCTTTCCACAATTACATGCATTCTTTCTTCTACATCAAGAAGCAGCTTTTCTGTAAGCTCTATGCCCTCAGTTTCACAATAAATACTGTCACTTATTGCATGTTTTACAAATATATTTTTAAGGCTTTCCCCTGCTATATCATAAAATGCTTTTAACATAAGCAGCGTTACACCCCTTACATAAGTTTTATGCCCGCTGTCATATGATGTATCTAAAAAAACTACTTCACAATCCTGGGTTATGCGCTTATTAAGCTCCATAAGCTTGCCACCGCACCTTGCAAGTATTATATCATAGTCACATATATCCTTGTATTCTTCCGCTAGTTCCCCATATGTAATATTGTCACCATATTCTTTTGCCACACCATTTATTTTAACTTTTACCATTATTATGCCCCATCTTTCTTCGTTTTAGCTGCCTTCCCCAGAGGAAAACACTAATACTGTACCTGGAAGTTTATTTTAAAAAGAATACCATTTATCATATTATATTCTTTTAAAAGTGTGCTTTTCCTTTCTTCCTGTGCCATGCTTTTATTATTCCCTTGCTGCTGGAAACTGTCTAATACTGATTTTATGCGTTTTTGTTCTTTAACCAGAAATTCTGCTAAAACAGGGTTTTTACTATTTATTAAATAACCACCATATATATATGCTGCTTCATCCTTATATTGTTCTTTTCCTGGTACGGCCCTTATAACTACATAAAACTTACCATTCTCTTCCACCATGTCCTCATGCACAATTTTAAACCCGTTTCCATGCAGGAAATGGCGTACAAGATATATTTCTGACTGTGGGGAAAGTACAAGCTCCTTTGCAGATTTGGTTACACTAATACTTTCTTTTAGTATCTTTGTAATAAGTGCACCACCCATGCCACTTATTAAAATTGTATCTGCCTCTCCTTCTGAAAGTTCCTTCGCACCATCAGAAAGCCTCGTTATAATACTGTGTGAAAGCCCTGCTTCTTCTATATGCTGCCCTGCCCTTTTTAAAGGTTCTTTGTTAATATCCATTGCAATAGCACCTTTTGCAAGCTTTCTTTCTACAAGACATATAGATGTAAATGCATGGTCACAGCCAATGTCTGCTACTATCCCGCCAGATTTTACATTGGAAATAATACAGCCAAGCCTTCTGGGTATCTTTGTACTATTCAAGGTAATCCTTAAGCTTTCGGCTACGGCTGGGATGCCTTAATTTGCGGAGTGCTTTGGCTTCTATCTGGCGGATGCGCTCACGTGTCACCTTAAATTCCTTGCCAACCTCTTCCAGTGTCCTTGCACGTCCGTCCTCAAGCCCAAAACGCAGTTTTAAAACTTTCTGTTCTCTTTCAGTAAGAGTCCCCAGCACTTCCTCAAGTTGTTCCCTTAAAAGGGTAAATGCTGCTGCTTCTGCTGGCACTGGCACATTATCATCTTGTATAAAATCACCAAGATGGCTGTCTTCTTCTTCACCAATAGGAGTTTCAAGGGAAACTGGCTCAAGGGAAATCTTCTGTATTTCGCGCACCCTGTCTACAGGCATATTCATATATTTGGCAATTTCTTCCGGGTATGGCTCACGTCCAAGTTCCTGCAAAAGCTGTCTTTGTACTCTTACAAATTTATTAATTGTTTCAACCATATGGACTGGAATACGTATAGTCCTTGCCTGGTCTGCTATGGCTCTTGTAATAGCCTGGCGTATCCACCAGGTAGCATAGGTGCTGAACTTAAACCCTTTTCTATAATCGAACTTCTCTACTGCCTTAATAAGCCCTAAATTACCTTCTTGTATTAAGTCAAGGAATAACATTCCACGCCCAACATATCTTTTGGCAATGCTTACAACAAGGCGGAGGTTTGCTTCTGCAAGCTTTTTCTTGGCTTCCATATCACCAGCTTCCATCCTGTTGGCAAGCTCAACTTCTTCTTCTGCAGAAAGCAGCGGCACTTTCCCTATTTCTTTTAAATACATGCGCACAGGGTCTTCTATGCTTACGCCGTCAGGAACTGACAAATCAATATTTTCTATTTCTTCTTCATCAGGCACTTCCCCGCTTGCTTCAAGCTCAAGTATCATATCATCATCTGTATCTTTATCATCAGATATCCTTAAGACATCTACTCCGCTTGCTTCTAAGAATTCTATTACTTTTTCTGTCTTTTCCTCATCCAGTTCCACATCTGCAAGGAAATTATTAATCTCTGCAAGTTCAAGCACATTCCTTTTGCTTTTGGCAAGCTCTTTAAGCGCTATAAGCTTTCTTTGAAATCTCTTTTTCTCCTCCTCAACTGCTTCCGGGTTTTTCTTTGCGGCAGCTTTTGTGGATTTAGCACCCCTGCTTTGTATTCTTTTTTTATTTCCAGCAGCAGCCTTTTCAGTTGTACTATCCGCTTGTTTTTTAATATCTTTTGCTGGTTCTCTTCCTGTTGCCATAGTGTTCCTTCCTTTCTTATCCTTACGCTATACTTTAACCATCTTTCAGATAAATATGCAATTTTGCTGGTGTTTGCAGCGCTTTCTTCTCTTGTATAAGGCTTTTTAACTCATTAAGGTCTGTAAGCTCCTTTGTACGTTTGTCTATGCTGTACTCTTTTATACGTATTACCAGTTCATTAAGCGCTTTCTCAAGTTCTTCATCACCCAGTCCAGCAGCAAACTCTGTCTGGAACATATCTGCCACTGTATTTTGTACATCTGCTTCACTAAAATTATTTATAATCCTTGCTGGCATAACCTCTCCAGAAGCAAGCTGCTTGTAAAGCATCTGTGCAACCTGCCTGTATGGCTCACCAAAATAATCTTCTTCCCGCACAATCTCTTTTACCTGGCTGAATATGCCAGGCCTTTCTATTATTAATGAAAGCAAAAGCTTGTACGAATATCCTATACCCTGGTTCTTTGTATTATTAACTGCCCTGCTGGCGGCATTTCCATGTACCATCCCTGTCCCCTGGTTTCCTGCCATGCTTGTCCCATAACGCACTACAAGGCTTTTCAGGTCATCACGCCGCAGGGAATATTTTGCTGCTACTGCTTCAAGGTAGTTTTCACGCTGTACTTTGTCCTCAAATTCCAGAAGCATTTTTGCAACAGCATGGTAGAATTTTGTATTCTGTTCCGGGTCGCTGGTATCATATTCTTTTCTTGCAATGCCTGTTTCAAAAAAGAAACTGTTTTCTGCACTGTCCATACGTTTCTGGAATTCATCCGCACCAAGCCCTTTTATAAATTCATCTGGGTCTTTATAAGGCTCCATATGGATAATACGGGCATTAACGCCTGCCTGCCTTAACATTGGCACTGCCCTTAATGCAGCTTTCTGCCCTGCCTGGTCGTTATCATATGTAAGAAGCACTTCATCTGTATATCTCTTTATGATTCCAGCCTGCTGTATTGTAAATGCAGTACCAAGCGATGCCACTGCATTGGAAAAACCTGCCTGGTGCAATGCAATTACATCCATGTACCCCTCACAGAGTATCATATTCTTATTCTTGCCAAGCTTTGCATAATTAAGCCCAAAAAGATTTCTGCTTTTGTCAAACAGCTTTGTTTCTGGTGAATTAAGGTATTTTGGCTTTGCATCACCCATAACTCTTCCACCAAAACCTATAACCCTGCTGTTTACATCCATTATTGGAAATATAACCCTGTTAAAAAACTTGTCATAAACAGAACGCTCATCCATTTTAAAAAGACCTGTTTCCTTAAGGATATCATCCTTATAGCCTTCGTGTTTAAGGAACTGGTAAAGGCTGCCGCCCCCCTGGCCTGCATACCCAAGTCCGAAATGTCTTATAGTTTCATCAGAAAGCCCTCTTGATTTAAGGTATTCATAACCAGTTTTCCCTTGTGGTGATTTAAGCATTGCATAATAATAGCTGCCTGCTTTCCTGTTTATTTCAATAAGCTGCATCCTTATGCTTTCCTGCTCTTTATGCCGGCTGTCCATTTCAATTTTTTTAAGTGTTATGCCTGCTCTTTGTGCAAGTGATTCCAACGCCTCAGGGAATGTATAATTCTCATATTCCATAACAAATGTTATTACATTGCCTCCTGCACCACATCCAAAGCATTTATACATCTGTCTTGCCTGGTTTACAGAAAAAGAGGGGGTTTTTTCATTATGGAACGGGCATAAGCCTGTATAGCTGCCGCCAGAACGCTTAAGTTTTACATAACTGCCAATAACATTTACTATATCATTGGCTGACCTTACTTCCTCAATCTGTTCCTCTGTATACCATGACATGAAACACACCCCTTTCTATATATTAACATCTGTAAGCGGCATATGTAATAATTTAGCCAGAAAACCATCTAATATACATATTCGACGCCAGTTACCTATTTCCTTTATTTATTAAAATTTATTTTACAAATAAAATTTACAGAAAGAAACAATCTGGTTATGTTACTATAAAGCCATAAAGCTGGGCAGTAACATTTATAAATATATCCCACATGTCCGTTTAATAAAAATTCCAGTTACCTTGTGCTGGCAGACGGACGCAAGTTTTCCATGTCCAGGCTGGATTATTCCATTCCAGGGCACGTTTTCACTACGTTGGCATACGCAGCGGCGCGTAAAATCCCAAAGTACGGGATTCAAACGCCGGCGATGCCAAAGTGCACCTGTCATGGAATAATCCAGCCTGGACATGTGAAACTTGCTGTCTTCTGGCAAAATTAATGATATAACTGGAAACTGTTAATTTTATTATCCAGAAGTTATTGTAAATTTGTAGCATCTCCCGTCTGTCTGGATAATTTAGCACACAATAAAATTTCAAGTTATAATTCCAGGTCTGCCAGAAGACAGCAGGTTCCATATGCCATCACAGTATAACTTGAAATTTTATGTTACTATTCACAGTCCAGTAAAAGCTGTCACTCCACAAAGCCTCAGACAACAGACACTGTTTTTGTGGCTGTTAGCTGCTGTTTTTGCAGCGGTCTGTGGATTGTCCTGTGGAGTGGCT
>JAAWKM010000004.1 GCA_022797375.1 Lachnospiraceae bacterium | reverse complement strand
CTAACAATCATTACAATTTCACACAAGAAAAATGCAAAAACAGCATTTTTCATTACTATTTGTGCCATGCAAAGCACGGCATGGGGATTTTTATGAAACAGATGTGTACTGCTTGAAGAAATAACTTTACATTTTTTAACCACCATGTTAAAATACCATTAATGAGTAACACAGACAATCGCATCCAGTATATATTTTTAAAGGCTGGATGAGGAAAGTCCGGGCTCCGCAGGGCAGGATGCCGGATAACGTCCGGTGGAGGTGACTCCCAGGATAGTGCAACAGAAAATAACCGCCTGTCACAATGCAGGTAAGGGTGAAAAGGCAAGGTAAGAGCTTACCGCTTCCCTGGTAACAGGGCAAGGCTGTGTAAACCCCATCCGGAGCAAGGCCAGACAGGGACATTACAGTTGCCCGCTGTGTCCCGGGTAGGCTGCTTGAACCTGCTGGTAACAGCAGGGCTAGATAGATGATTGTCTGATACAGAACCCGGCTTACAGTGTTGCTCATTATAAAAGGCTATACACATAATACATAAAAAGAGAGGAATATAATATGCCACTCACACCAATGATGCAGAATTATATAGATACTAAGCAGGAATACAGTGATTGTATTCTTTTTTATCGTTTAGGGGATTTTTATGAGATGTTTTACGAGGATGCCCAGGTGTGTTCCAAAGAACTTGACCTTACACTTACATCTAAAAGCTGTGGCCTTCCAGAGCGTGCACCTATGTGTGGTGTGCCATTCCATGCTGCCAGCACATATTTGAACAAGCTTGTAAAAAAAGGATATAAAGTTGCCATATGTGAACAGGTAGAAGACCCAAAAGAATCAAGAGGGCTTGTAAAAAGAGAAGTCGTACGTGTTGCCACACCTGGTACAAACCTTGACGCCCAGTCACTTGATGAAAGCAGGAATAATTATCTTATGTGTGTGCTATATACAGTTAACGCATATGGTGCAGCATATGTTGATGTAACTACAGGCAGTTTTTATATGACAGAATTTGATACTGAAAATAAACTGCTGGATGAAATAAGTAAAATTTCACCTTCGGAAATAATATGTAATGATTCTTTTCTTGTATCAGGAATTGACTTAGAAGATTTAAGAGGAAGGCTTGGCATAGTAGTGTCATCAATAGAATCGTGGTATTTTGATGAGGACAAGTGCAGGCAGGTACTTATGGAGCATTTTAAAACAAGTTCACTGTCAGGGCTTGGGCTTGATGATTACAGCATAGGTGTAATTGCTTCAGGTGCAGTAATGCAATACCTTATAGAAACCCAGAAAATTTCCCTTGACCATATAACTTCTATTAAACCGTATTCCCCTGGAAACTATATGCTGCTTGACCGGTCTACAAGAAGAAACCTTGAGCTTTGTGAGACAATGCGTGAAAAGTCTAAAAGGGGGTCTCTTTTCTGGGTCCTGGATAAGACAAAAACTGCAATGGGTGCAAGGCTTCTGCGTAAATCTATAGAACAGCCTCTTATAAATCCTGCAAGTATCAATAAACGTCTGGATATTATTACAGAATTAAATGATAATGCAGTTTTAAGGGAGGAACTTAGGGAATATTTAGGTTCAATATATGACCTTGAACGGCTTATTGGCAAAATCAGTTACCGCAGTGCCAATCCAAGGGATTTAATAGCATTCAGGCAGTCACTTTCAATGCTTCCGCATATTAAAACAATGCTTTCTTCATTTAGTAAATCAGAACTTAAAGACTTTGCAGGAAAACTTGATGATTTAAAAGACCTGTATTCACTTGTGGAAAGCTCTATAGAAGAAGAACCGCCAATATCCATAAGGGAGGGCGGCATTATAAAGGATGGTTACAATAGTGAAGTAGATAAACTTAAACGTGCTAAAACAGATGGCAAGAACTGGCTTGCAGAGCTTGTGGAAGAGGAGAAAGAACGCACTGGAATTAAAAATCTCAGGGTAAAGTATAATAAAGTATTTGGATACCACCTGGAAGTTACTAATTCGTATAAAGAGCTTGTACCTGATGACTGGACAAGGAAGCAGACGCTTTCCAACGCTGAAAGATATACAACACCGAAGCTTAAAGAACTTGAAGATACAATACTTGGTGCAGAGGACAGGCTCTGTTCGCTTGAATATAATATTTTCTGCCAGATAAGGGATAAAATATATGACAATATCGGACGTGTGCAGGCATCAGCACATATAATTGCCAATATAGACCTGTTCGCATCACTTGCTCTTGTAGCAGAACAGAATAATTATGTACGTCCTGTAATAAATAAAAAAGGCTGTATTGAAATTAAGAACGGGCGCCATCCTGTTGTTGAAAAAATGATTAATAATGACTTGTTTGTTGCCAACGACACATATCTTGACAACAGCAAAAACAGGATTGCAGTTATTACAGGTCCTAATATGGCAGGCAAATCTACATATATGCGCCAGACAGCATTAATCGTGTTAATGGCACAGATTGGTTCATTCGTCCCCGCAGACAGTGCTAATATAGGTATTGCAGACAGGATTTTTACAAGGGTAGGCGCTTCAGACGACCTCGCAAGCGGCCAGAGCACATTTATGGTAGAAATGACAGAAGTTGCAAATATTATCAGGAATGCAACTAAAAACAGTCTTATAATACTTGATGAAATAGGCAGGGGCACAAGTACATTTGACGGTCTTAGTATAGCATGGGCTGTTATAGAGCATATAGCTAATACAAAACTGCTTGGAGCTAAGACACTTTTTGCAACACATTACCATGAGCTTACAGAACTTGAAGGCAAGCTTGACAGTGTAAATAATTACTGCATAGCTGTAAAAGAACAAGGTGATGATATAGTATTTTTAAGAAAAATAATAAAAGGCGGCGCTGATAAAAGCTATGGAATACAAGTTGCTAAGCTTGCAGGTGTGCCAGAAAGTGTTCTAGTACGTGCAAGGGAAATAGCAGAACAGCTTAGCGAAAATGATTTAATGGCAAATGCCAAAGACATAGATGTAGATTTAAATACAGATTACAGCCTGCCTGGAAATAACTATAGCGTAGAACAGCAGGAAGCAAAAAAACGTAAAAAGCAGAAAACTGAAAAAGAAGCAGAAGAAGAGAAAATGGGACAGCTTTCACTTTTTGGCACTAATAATGGAAATATTAAAACGGATGATATAATAATAGAACTTCATGACCTGGATTTATCAAATATTACACCAATTGATGCCATGAATGTTTTATACAAAATGCAGACAAAATTAAGGAACAGGGTCTAAAGGCTGGGAGATTATAATAAGCTGCCAAAAGGCAGTATGGGAGATTATTATGGCTATACAGGTTCTTGATAAAGATACAGTAAATAAAATTGCAGCAGGCGAAGTTATAGAAAGGCCTGTGGCTGTTGTTAAGGAATTACTGGAAAATGCTATTGATGCAGGTGCATCTTCTGTCACTGTAGAAATAAAAGATGGTGGTAAAAGTTTAATACGTGTAACTGACAATGGATGTGGAATAGACAAGGAAGATATAAAACTTGCATTTATGCCACATGCTACAAGTAAAATAAAACAGCTGCAAGACCTTTTATCCATATCTACCCTTGGTTTCAGGGGTGAAGCATTAGCAAGCATTGCCTCTGTTTCGCAGCTTGAAATGCTGGCCAAAACAAGGAAATCTTTTTCTGGTTCAAGATATGTTATTGAAGGTGGCATTGAAAAATCATTTACAGAGGCAGGATGTCCTGACGGCACTACTTTTATCGTACATAACCTTTTTTATAATACGCCTGCAAGGCTTAAATTCCTTAAAACATCACAGACAGAGGCAGGCTATATAAGCAGCATGGTGGAACATATGTCACTTTCCCATCCAGATATTTCATTCAGGTTTATAAACCAGAACCAGCCAAAACTTTATACATCAGGAAATGGAAAATTAAAAGATGTAATTTACAATATATTTGGAAAAGATATTACCACAAACCTGCTTGAAATTAGTGCTGTAAAAGAAAGCTGCCAGATAAGCGGCTTTATTGGAAAACCTGTAATATCACGTGGCAACAGGGGATGTATAAACTATTTTGTGAATGGCAGGTATATAAAGAGCAATATTATAAACCATGCAATTGAAGAAGCGTATTCGGGATATATGATGAACCATAAATACCCATTTATTGTCCTTAACTTTAAAACAGACCCAGCCCTTATAGATATTAATGTGCATCCACAGAAAATGGAGATACGTTTTACAAATGAAAAAGAATTATACAGGGATATTTATAATGTGGTTTCAGAGACATTAAAACATAAAGAATTAATACCAGAAATAACATTTGATAAGAGCAAGAAATATGAAAATAACCAGGCAGGAATTACTACAGAAACAGAATTAAAACAGAAAGAAAAAGGTGTAATATTAAGGACCCCTTTGCCAGAGGAAACCAGCCATTTATTTGAAACAGGACAAAACAATACAGAAAGTAAAAATAGTGTTAAAAAAGAAGAGCCAGAATTCCGTGAAACTGCTGCATATAATGCACATAATATAAAACAACAGACTTTATTTGAAACAGATATAATGTCAGTGCAGTCTGGCAAAGATATTAAAATAACCGGGCAGGTTTTTTCTACATACTGGATACTACAATATGGTGATAGCATGTTTATTGTTGACCAGCATGCAGCACATGAAAAAGTCCTTTATGAAAGGTTTCTGAAACAGATAAAGAATAACCAGCCATTTACACAAATGCTAAACCCGCCTGTTGTAGCAAGCCTGTCAATGGCAGAACAGCAGGTTTTAGAAGAAAATGCAGATATATTTGAAAAGCTTGGCTATATTATTGAAAATTTTGGTGGAAGGGAATATATGTTAAGCGGGGTGCCAGCGCATATGCCAGATATTGCAACTAAAGAACTATTCTTGGAAATAATCGATGGTCTTTTAGATAATAAAGCAGTCATAACGCCAGAAACATTACTGTCACATGTAGCCTCAATGTCATGCAAAGCGGCTGTAAAAGGTGGAAACAGTATGACAGAGCCACAGGTACATGAACTTCTAAAGGAACTTATGGCACTTGAAAACCCATATAATTGCCCTCATGGGCGTCCAGTATTAATAAAAATAACAAAAAGGGAACTTGAAAAGAAATTTAAACGTATTCTGTAGAAAGTCAAAACCAGAAGGCAGGTAATTTTTAATGGAAACAAGACAGGGCAATAATAAAAAACCCCTTATTATAATAACAGGTCCTACAGCATCAGGTAAAACACAGTTATCAATAAAAATAGCAGAAGCAATTAATGGTGAAATTATTTCTGCTGATTCAATGCAGGTTTACCGTGGAATGGATATTGGCACAGCTAAAATCCGCAAAGAGGAAATGCAAGGCATAAGGCATTACCTTATTGATGAATTTGAACCTTGGGAAGAGTTTAATGTTGCGGTTTTTAAGGAAAAATGTGATAAATATATACAGGAAATTTACAGCCATAATAAAATTCCAATTATAGCAGGCGGGACAGGCTTCTATATACAAGCTGTTCTATATAATATTGACTTTAAGGAAACGGCAACAGATGAGGCATACCGTAAGAAATTATGGCATTTTGCAAGTGTGCATGGGGCAGAGGCACTGCATAAAGAACTTGCCAGGATAGACAAGGTTTCATCAGAAATAATACATCCAAATAACATTAAACGTGTAATCCGCGCAATTGAATATTACAACCAGACAGGCACGCCTATTTCACAGCACAATGAAGAAGAACGCCAGAAAGAAGCGGCATATTTATTCCAGTATTTTGTATTGGACCTTCCGCGTGAAATACTTTATAACCGCATAAACCAGCGTGTAGATATAATGCGTGAAAACGGGCTGGAAAATGAAGTAAAGTCACTTATGGCAAAAGGCTGCACAAAAGACATGGTATCAATGCAGGGGCTCGGCTATAAAGAAATTATAGATGCAATAACTAATAATAAACCTGTTGAAGATGCATTTGATAAAATAAAACAGGAAACAAGGCATTTTGCAAAAAGACAGTTAACATGGTTTAAAAGGGAAAAAAATACAAACTGGATAAACAAAGAACAGTTTGCTTCAGAACAGGAACTTGTTAATTACTGTGTTAAAGAATGCCAGAAAATAATCCAGCCATGCCAGGAACTTTAAAGAGTAAAAAATTTGATACTATAACAAGAAAGAGCAGTATGATGTATTTTTATATCTCTTTGATAAATTCCAGTTTTTCAAAGAGATATTGCTAAAATTAGAAAAATGCTTTATACTATAACTTAAATTTATATTAAGGAGGATTTTTATATGGGTGCATCAAATAATGAAACTTACCACCAGCAGAATATCCAGCAGAACACACAAAAGTTAAGGGATTTGTTAAGTGAAATGCCAAAATTCTGTAAAGATTATTTCCGTGGTATTGAACATTCAACATCTGCAAGGACACGTGTTGGCTATGCATATGACTTGCGTACATTTTTCAGGTTTCTTATATCTGAAAACCCTGCTTTAAATGCTTCAGATATTACTGCTATAAAACTTGAACAGCTCGATATGCTTGAGCCTGTAGATATTGAAGAATATATGGAATATCTTAAACTATACTACTACAATGGTAAGAAATACACTAATGATGAACGTGGACTGCACCGTAAAATGGCTTCTTTACGCAGTTTCTATTTATATTACCAGAAAAGAAAGCTTATTAAAAACAACCCTGTAACTGTTGTCGATATGCCAAAGTTACATGAACATGAAATTATACGCCTTGATGCTGATGAGGTGGATGAACTCCTTGAACTTGTAGAAAATGGCGGCAAAGACCTTAAAGGCATTAAGAAAACATATTATGAGAAAAATAAACTAAGAAATATTGCCATATTTACCCTGTTTCTTGGAACAGGCATCCGTGTATCTGAATGTGTTGGCTTAAATATTGAAGATGTTGATTTTAAGGAAAACAGAATAAGGATTATACGTAAAGGAGGCAAAGAAGAATATGTTTATTTTAGTGATGAAGTTGCCGAAGCACTTGGTAACTATATAGAACTCTCACGGTGTATAATTGAACCAAAAGATGGCCACGAACATGCTTTGTTTTATTCCATACAGAGACGCCGTATAACAGTACAGGCTATTGAAAATCTTGTAAAAGAATATGCCAGCCAGATTACAACATTTAAACACATAACACCACATAAATTAAGAAGTACATATGGTACAGCATTATACCACCAGACAGGTGATATATATCTTGTTGCTGATGTGCTGGGACATAATGATGTAAATACTACTAAAAAACACTATGCTGCAATTAATGATGATAAAAAACGCAGTGCTGCTGGTGCTGTAACTTTGCGCAAAAACCAGAGTACATAATAATTTTTTATTGAATTAAATAATGTACTGCGGTATAATAAACGCATTGGCAGAACCTGTGAAAATCATGCTGGTGCTGGCATATGAAATACAATAATATAATTTAACATTAAAGGAATGAAACAAATATGGATAAATATAATGTCATAATTTTTGATTTAGACGGGACTCTTCTTGACACTCTTGAGGATATTACTGATGCTGTAAACCATACTATGCAAAAATTCAACTACCCTGTACATTCTGCTGCCAGGGTGCGTTCTTTTGTCGGCAATGGCATAAAGAAATTAATTGAACGTTCTCTTCCACAAGGGACAGACACCCCTGGTTTTGATAATATATTTAATGAATTTAAACAGTTTTATACAGCCAACTGCCATATTAAAACACGCCCTTACCCTGGTATTATGGAACTGCTGGAAAGGCTCTGTGCAGATGGTTATAAACTTGCAATAAATTCTAACAAAAACCAGGCAGCAGTTACAGAATTAAATAATATCTATTTTTCAAAATATATTTCTGTTGCTATTGGTGGCAACGGGCATATGCAAAAAAAGCCATCACCTGACTCCGTCTTCCTGGCAATGGAGCGCCTGGGCGGCTGTACCAGGAATAAAACACTTTATACAGGCGATTCTGATGTTGATATTGAAACAGCCAGAAATGCTGGTATAAAGTGCATAAGCGCCAGCTGGGGGTTTAAAGACAGGGAAATCCTTGAGAAACTTAACCCTGGTGCAATAATAGATGCCCCACAAGAGCTTTATAATTATTTATAAAGCCCCATGTGGGGCATCTATTATGTATTTTTCCAATCCTGTTTTTTATATTATTCTACCGACTCCAGGAAATTTAAGAACTCTTCTTCCACCAGAGGTTTTGAGAAATAATATCCCTGCAGGTAATCAACTCCTTTTTCAGAAAGTGCATCTACCATTTCTTTAGTTTCGACACCTTCTGCAACTATTTTAAGCTTAAGGTCATTAATAAGTTCAATAATTTTAGTAAGGACTGCGACTGATTTTGTTATTGATGCGTCCCTCTTTTCTTCTGTTTCTGTTTTCATAAGTATTTTTTTACGCTGTTCAGGATAACAGCACCATATAAGGCTTTTATCAATTTTTATAAGCTCATACTGTATATCCACCATCTGGGCAAGGTTCGAGTAACCAGTGCCAAAATCATCCATTGAAAACGATGCGCCCATATCCCTTAATGCTTCCACATTCCTGTTCAGCATATTTCCTGATGAAGTTGCAGCAGTCTCAGTTATTTCAAGGTTTAAAAAATTATATGGCAGCCCGTATTTATAGACAGTATCTTTTATCTGCCTTGTAAGCCCCTGGTCAATGCACTGGACAGCTGAAAGGTTTATTTCTATATACTCAATACCGCGCCCTATAAGGTTTGCCCTCTGTGAAAATTCACACACTTTTGAAAGTGCAATCTCACCAATTTTCATTATAAGCCCTTCCTTTTCTGCTATTGGAATAAACTCTTCTGGTGATATAAATCCAATAGTCCTGCTATCCTTAAGCCTTATAAGTGCTTCGGCAGAATGGAAATCCCCTTTTTTAACCGAATATATTGGCTGGTAAACCATATAAAAACCATCATTGTTAATTGCATTATCAAGTATACGCAGTATATCAGAATAACGCTCCTTTTCCTTGTACATATTTTTATCATATCTGTAAAAATTTTGCTGCCTGTCCCTGTACCTCTGCATAAAACTAAATATATCCTCAAGTTCTGCTACACTTTCAGCTTCATCTGGACAGTATACCATATCTATTGTACCTGTCACATGTATAACACTTGCATTAAATGTAAAACCATACTCTATTTTACCAGCAAGATTACGTAATGTTTCCTCGTCATAATTATTTTTATCAATTATAATACCTATAACTTCCTCTTCTACCGAATATACTTTAATCCCTAATGTATCTTCTACAATATTTCCAATATCACGCAATATTTTCTGGCAGATATCATGTCCATATTTGCCATGTACAATATGGAACTCATGAAAACTTATCTGTGCTACATAGAATTTCCTGTTTTCATTAAAATATGAATTAAGCATCTTTCTGTATGCCATACTGTTAAAACAGCCATTTTCATAGTTTATATAAACTTTAGAATCTTCAAAATTTAAAAAGTTCATAAGCTCAAGTATAATAATACCTGTACTAGACAACAGAAGGCTTGGGTTTAATATCTGTATAATGCCAAAACCTGCCCACACGCCAAGTCCCATAGCTATATTGGCAGTTTTCCTCTTTTTAAGCCTTTTATGGTTTAAAATAAGGAATATTACAGAAAGGAAGAAATATATCCCCATTGTAACATATTCAAGGTTTACAACAGTTCCATAAGAATAAACACCATTTTCACCAGTGCTTATTTCTATTGGTGCAAATATGCCTCCTGCTACTGCTGCCACAAGCGGCAGCGATATAATCATGTTATTCCTTCTATGGCTTTTGTCATATTTATTACATAGTGCTTCAATATGCATATGAACAAAATACATTGATAAACATATAGTTATCATAAAAAACCTGTACAATACTTCCCTTATAAAACCAGAAGATGCACCAGGTGTGTATAAGTTATATGTAATGGCAAAATCACATATTACATTAGCTGTACTGGATACAAGTATTGCTGTAAAAAAATTACCCTTTTCAAAAGGCAGCCTTTTATTTTTCAAGTATAAAAACCATATTATACCTAGAAGCAATGCATTAACTATCCTTATCTGGAAATATAATGCATATATTGTACTTAATGGTTCACCCATAAAAAACCTTTCTCCCCTTTACTTTTTATTTCCCATAAGAAATAGTGCAAATACTATATATAATGTATTCGCATTCCTTTAATGACATTATCTTTGGAACAGGATAATGTGGGTTTGATTCTATTATAGCACATTTTGCCATATTTTTAACATCTTTTCTTGTAATATCCTCTTTTTTTAGTATTTTACAAAAATCCTTATAAATGCCAAGCTTATGTGTAAGCATCTTTATATAATTAATATATGCCCCTGCTTTCTGGCTTTCTGGAAGGTTTTCATCCGCAATTCCACATATATCTGCAAGTTTTGCAAGTTTTTTATATACGCATTTTCCATACCATTGGAGGACATATGGGAGGACAACTGCTACTGCCATACCATGTGCAATATTATATTGTCCGCCTATTGCATGGCCTATAGCATGCACATATCCTACGGATTTCCTTAAAAAAGCGCGTCCGGCAAGATATGAAGCTTCAAGCATTTTCTGCCTGGAAATACTGCTGCCAGTACCATAATATACTTTTGTTATATTTTCCGCAATAAGCTTAACTGCCATTTCCGCGTCTTTTTCCGCACTTTTGAAAGAATACTTATTAAGGTAGGACTCTGTTGCATGTGTAAGTGCGTCCATGCCAGAATATGCCACCATATGCGAAGGAAGCCCTCTGGTCATCACAGGGTCAAGCACCGCGAACTTTGGCATAATATTAGTATCAGCAATTATTTTTTTATTGCCAGTAGCAACATCTTTTATTACTGCGCATGCTGTTGTTTCTGCACCAGTGCCAGCTGTTGAAGGTACTGCTATAAGAAGCGGGATTTTCTTTCTGGATTTCTGGTATCCTTCAAGGCTGCTTATCTTTTTGCCTGGACTGGCAATTCCTGCTGCCGCTGCCTTGGCACAGTCAATTACAGAACCGCCGCCTATTGCAACTATAGCACAACATTTATGGCAAAAGTAAAGTTTTCTTGCATATTCAATACTGTCAATACCCGCTTCTGCACTTGTACCACTAAATATTACATAATTAACACCTTTCTCCCTGAATACCCTGGTTATTTTACTAAACAGGCCTGTCCTGGCAATATGTGGTCCAGTTATTATAAGAACCCTTCCACTGGCACCATGTTTTTTTAGAATTTCTGGTATATAATAAACAGCTCTTTCTGCAGATATAATTTTATTATTATATTTTATTATATGCATAACACTTGTAAGAACATACTGGTATGCACGGTAACAGCATCTTTTAAAAATCATTTTCTATAATCTCCTTAATACGTCCTGAAATTCTACTGACCTCTTCCCAAAATTCCCTGGCAGACATTCTTTTTGCCCCTTCACCTGCTACAATCATCTGCTCAAGTGCATCTGATGTAGCAACTGTAACATTATGTTTTCTGCCTATCTCATGTGTAACTCTTTCAATATACATATCTGCTGTTTCTGCTTCCTTTGTATATACAACATTAATATTATGGTATTTCATAACTTCGCCAGGGCTGCCTTTAACTTTATACGCATCAAATACAAGTATTAATATACACTGTTTATATCCCTGGTAATTGCATAGTATATCCATAAGCCTGCTTCTTGCAGCATCAAGGCTCACTTTTGAAAGCTCATTTAATTCTTCCCATGAAAAAATTATATTATACCCGTCAACAAGAAGATATTGTTTTATATCTTTATATTTATTCTTTTTATACCTTGCAAGGTTTTCCAGATATTCTTTATCAGGCGCTTTTTTTTTCTGCTTATTCCTGGTTTCATGACCCAGATTCCCTGTTGTGTCACTTTTAAACTTCTTTGTAACAGTCCCAAATGTCCTTTCAAAAATAGCCTCAAGTTCTTTGTCTTCTTCCAAAGTCCCGCTGTAAATTACTCTATGTGCTGTCTTTTCCCGGCTGTTTATCCTATAATTATACTCCTCCTCCGTCCCCTCCGCCCTGCCTTCTTCTATATATAAATCTTTGTATACTGCCTCAAGATGCATATAATTCTTAACTTCATCCCAGGGTACATAAAAACCTGAGCCATGTGCACAAAATATAGAACCTGATGGGTTCTCTGCATCTTCATCAGGATTATAACCAGTATTTTCTACTACTTCCCTGTCATTATGGCATGGCATATATCCATACAGGTTGCACGACAGCCTTCCAAGACCCCCTGAATAAGCATTTACCTCTGCCATATACCCAGACATAAGTGATACAGGTGCTTTGCCCTTAAGTACCTGCATATCCCCTTCTGCTTCTGGCCCTTCAAAAGAACCATCCATTTTCTGTATATCATTTATTGCCCTTCCTACACACCCGGCCGGCACTTCAAGCCTGAAACTGTAATATGGTTCTAAAAGCACATTATGTGCCTGCATCAGCCCTTGCCTTATTGCGCGGTATGTTGCCTGTCTGAAATCACCGCCTTCTGTATGTTTAAGGTGTGCCCTGCCTGCAACAAGCGTAATCCTTATATCTGTAATAGCAGAACCTGTAAGTACGCCTGGATGCTCCCGTTCATCAATATGTGAAAGTACCAGGCGCTGCCAGTTACGGTCAAGGAAGTCTTCCTTACATACAGAGGAAACTACAATACCGCTTCCGCTTTCCCCTGGTTCTAAAAGAAGATGTACTTCTGCATAATGCCTTAATGGTTCAAAATGCCCTACCCCTTCAACCGTATTTGTGATTGTCTCTTTATATACTATTCTGCCCTGGCCAAATGAAATTTTTATATCAAAACGTTCAAGCATAAGCCTCTGCAATATTTCAAGCTGTACCTCTCCCATTAACTGCACATTTGTTTCCTGGAGTTTCTCATTCCATACTACATGAAGCTGTGGTTCCTCCTCCTCAAGTACCTTTAAACTTGAAAGCAGCTTATGGCTGTCTGTCCCATCCTCTGGTATTACCTGGAAAGTCATTACAGGTTCCAAAACTGGCAGGCCAGAAGCCTCTTCTGCCCCGAAACATTCACCTGGGTAAGTATTTTTAGGCCCTGTGACTGCACATACCATGCCAGCCTCTGCAAAATCTGCCGTTTTATATTTTTCACCTGAATAAACCCGTATCTGTCCGATTTTTTCCCCGGCTATAGTTTCTTTAACTTTTATACTGCCACCTGTAATTTTCATATAGGTAAGCCTGTTCCCTTGTGTATCTCTTGCAATTTTATATACTTTCGCCCCAAAGCTGTTTCTGTATTCTATAGGTGCTGCATATTTGTAAAAACCCTCCATAAATGCGTCTACACCTTGCATTTTAAGTGCTGAACCGAAAAAACATGGAAAAACCTTTCTTTCTGAAACCAGCCTTTTTATATCCTGTATTGTTACATCCCCATTTTCCATATAATAATCAAGCACTTCTTCATCTGTCATAGCCAGGTTTTCATAAAACTCCTCATCCATTCCATCTGAAAAGCTGGTACACCCGTCATCAAGCCTGGTTTTAAGTTCCTTTATAATATCTGCCCTGTCCCTGTCTGTAATATCCATTTTATTAATAAATATAAAGACAGGTATTTTATATCTCTGTAAAAGTCTCCATAACGTTGATGTATGTGGCTGTACACCATCTGTCCCGCTTATTACAAGCACCGCATAATCAAGTACATTAAGCGTCCTTTCCATCTCTGCTGAAAAATCTACATGCCCTGGAGTATCAAGAAGAGTTATCTCTGTATCTTTCCATTTAATAACAGCCTGTTTGGAAAATATTGTTATGCCCCTTTCACGCTCAATACCATGATTGTCCAGAAAAGAGTCTTTGTGGTCTACACGCCCTGGCTTTCTTATATTACCTGCAAGAAACAACATTCCTTCAGATAAAGTTGTCTTCCCGGCATCTACATGCGCTAAAATACCTGCTACAAGCCTGTCCACTTGCCACGCCTCCTTCCTGTAAAAATAATTTTCTATAGTCTATGATTAAGTATTATAACATATGGAATAGCATAAGTCGATAAATATTTAATGAACGGCACATAAAGCCCCTGTGTGACAGAAGAAACTTATGTTTCTTCTGTCACACAGGGGCTTTATCAAGATAATATGTAACTTTTATTATTATTTTGGCTATTGTTATCTTATCAGAAGATAAAATTAACTACAATGCCCCTTACACCTGCTGCAATCACCGCCACAATGTGTTTTTCCGCTTCTCTTGTCATGTACCATGCTACGTATTGCAAGAAATATACAAAAAGCAACTATTACACCTGTTATAAATGTTCCCATAACACACCTCTCTATTCTTTCTGTTTTAAAAATACCATTCTAACCTAATACTTTATTTATATTTAAATTTATCTGTTTATGTTGTTTATAAGGCCTGAAAAGAAGAAAAATAAAACCTGTGGTAAAAACAAATGCTATTACTGTCCCTGTTACAGAACCTGCACCTGTAAACAACATTCCAAACTGGTATATACATAATGATACTATATATGCAAGTGCTGTCTGGTAACCTATTGCTATAAAAAACCATTTAATATTGTTCATTTCACGTTTTATAGCTCCCATCGCTGCAAAACAAGGGGCGCATAAAAGGTTAAATACAAGGAATGAATATGCTGGAAGTGCCGCCATGCCTGCACCCACTGCTGCTAACAGCCCTGGTGTATCCTCTGCTGCATCTGCACCAGCACCAAAAAGTATTCCAAAAGTAGTTACAACATTTTCTTTAGCAATAAGGCCTGTAACTGCTGCAACTGCCATTTTCCAGTCACCCCAGCCAAGAGGTGCAAATAATGGTGCTATCATACCACCAATTGCCGCAAGAATACTTTTGTCAAGCTGTTCTTTCCCAAGCATTGCAAACTCTCCGTCTGCCCAGCCAAACCCTTGTAAGAACCAGAGAACAATTGCTGAAAGCAGTATAATTGTACCAGCTTTTTTAATAAATGACCAGCCCCTTTCCCACATGCTCCTTAAAATATTGGAAACTGCTGGCATATGGTAAGCAGGGAGCTCCATAACAAATGGTGCAGGGTCTCCTGCAAAAAGCCTTGTCTTTTTTAATATAATCCCTGAGCAGATTATTGCTGCAATCCCTACAAGCCATGCACTGTATGATACCCACCATGCATTGTCAAATAATGCACCTGTAACAAGCGCAATAATTGGAAGCTTTGCACTACATGGAATAAATGTTGTTGTCATTATTGTCATTTTACGGTCCCTGTCACTTTCAATAGTCCTTGAAGCCATAATTCCAGGTACGCCGCACCCGCTTCCAATTAGCATAGGTATAAATGATTTGCCAGAAAGCCCAAACTTACGGAAAATCCTGTCCATGATAAATGCTACCCTCGCCATATAGCCACATGACTCTAAAAATGCAAGGAATATAAACAATATAAATATCTGTGGCACAAATCCAAGTACAGCGCCAACACCGCCTATAATCCCATCTACAACAAGCCCTGAAAGCCAGCCTGCACACCCTGCAGAATCAAGAAGCCCGCTTACAGCACCTGGTATTCCTGGTATATGTAATGTTTTAATTCCAAGGAAATTCCAGCCATCACCAAATACGCCGTCATTTGCCCAGTCAGTTGCCCACCCGCCAACAGTTGTAACTGATACATAATATACGATAAACATAACTACTGCAAAAATTGGAACCGCAAGTATTCTGTTTGTTACAATCCTGTCAATTTTATCTGACAATGTAAGATTTTTGTTTTGTGTTTTAGTACAACAGCTATCAATAATTGAAGAAATATATGTATACCTTTCATTAGTAATAATACTCTCTGCATCATCATCAAACTTATTTTCAAGTTCAGCAATTTCTACAGATATATCAGGGAAATTTCCTTCCTGCAGTGAAATTTTGCTATCCTTTTCAAGAAGCTTTATTGCAAAAAACCGTTTTTGTGTTTCTGGTATTTTATTATCTAATTTTCCCTCAACTCTTTTTATTATTTCTTCAGCATCCTCTGAAAACTTATGTACAACGGGCATTTTCCCTTTTCCCGCTAGTGCCAGTGCCTTCTCTGCTACTTCCCTGACACCTGTACCCTTTAAGGCAGAGATTTCCACAACCTCGCAGCCAAGTTTTTCACCCAGCTTGCCAGTATGTATTTTATCACCTGATTTTTCAAGCAAGTCAGCCATATTTACAGCTATAACAACAGGAATGCCAAGTTCCAGTATCTGCGTTGACAAATACAGGTTTCTTTCAATATTTGTACCATCTGCAATATTAATAATAACATCCGGCCTCTCATTTATTAAATAATTCCTGGCTACTACCTCTTCCAAAGTATATGGTGATAAGGAATAAATTCCTGGCAAATCCATAATAATTACATCCTTATGCCATTTTAACCTGCCCTCTTTCTTTTCAACAGTAACACCAGGCCAGTTGCCAACAAACTGGTTTGAGCCTGTAAGGGCATTAAATAATGTTGTCTTGCCACAATTAGGGTTGCCTGCTAATGCAATTTTAACTGGCATATCAGCACTTCCTTTCTAAAACTATTTTAATATGTTTTAACTACCTTCTATTAGTTTAAACTAACATATAGGTAAAAAAATATACAAACCATTACTATTCAACCAGTATCATTTCCGTGTCTGCTTTACGTAAAGAAAGTTCATAACCCCTTACCATCACTTCCACAGGGTCTCCAAGAGGTGCAGTTTTCCTTACAAATATTTCAACACCTTTTGTAATACCCATATCCATTATCCTTCTTTTTACAGCACCTTCACCAACAAGCTTAACAACTTTAACAGTACTGCCATTAGATATCTCTTTTAAAGTCTTCATTATTACAACCTCCATTTTTACTAAAGATATATATATTAAACCATAATCCTGGCTGCCATATCCCTGCCAATGGCAACCCTGGAATTTCTTATATTGACTATAAGGTTTCCATTATTTCCTGAAACCACAGTAACAATACATCCTACAGTAAAGCCAAGTTTCTCAAGGAACTTCCTGGTATCCTCATTTCCCCCAGTCCTTTTAATCTCATACTGTTCACCAGTATTTACCATAGTAAGCGGCATAATATACCTCCTCCTTTTCCAATATATTTATTTCTTATACTTACAAAAATTAGTATAACCTAACATACATTAGTTGTCAATAATTATTTTTGGAAATTTTGAAACTGCTATATTCCTCCATTGTACTACAATAAAGCCTTTGTGCAATAACACAAAGGCTTTAAATCCGCTATATTAATATGTTTAAAAATTACTTCCATTCCATCCCCAGTTTTCTACTTCTTCATACTTCACATATATGCGGTCTTCTGGTATGGCAAGTTCCTCATTAAGTATATTACAGATTTCAGATGTCATTTTATTATATACGCCACTGTTTGCTGAACCAAATACTTTAACTTCTACAAATGCACTTTCACCATTTTTATTTCCCTGGAAATATAAGTCATATCCATCTTCAAAACCAACCATAAGCCAGTTTTCAGATTTTCCAGGAATTAATTTGATAGCCTCACCAAACCTTTTCTTAATGGTTTCTTTCTTGTCTTCTGTCATTTTAACAGTTACCTTAGAATTAATAAATGGCATTCTTGTTCCCTCCTTTAATTACCTTATTTATTATATTATTATGCCGTATTTACAGGGAAAAAGCAAGACTGTATTTCACTGTGGCCTGCTTCGCATTTTTATGGAAGGCTGAACTGTTACGCCTGGTATACTTTTTATATAATATATAATTTTATATATGACATCATTTCAGCAATCCGTATATTTTCCTCTACATACTCCAAATCATTATCCGCCATAACTACATCATCTAAAATAATACGATACTGCATATCTCTTAATTCTACATTATCTTTAAAGCGGATTTTGGGAAACTCCACAACTTTATGATACTGGTTTACCTGCTCAATCAAATTACCCGCTTTTGACATATCAATGTACGGGAGAATACCAACGCCAAATTCAAAAACAAAGCCACCTAAGTCCTGGGCTTTTACAATTGAGTCTATTGTTACTCTGAAAATTACAGAGATTTTTTCTAATATCCCTATATCTGGAACAGTTTCCCCACATTCCCATTTAGAAACAGCTTGTGGTGATACGCCCAGCTGCTCCGCCAGCTGCTGCTGTGTCCACCCTTTCCCTTTCCGCAACTTAATAATATGTTTTCCTGTTTTTTGCATATCCATAGTAATGCCTCCTTCTTTGATTTTATAAAAAAATTATATCATCTGTTTTAAGTGCATACTATCAAATAGCAATTGATTTACACAACCTTTAGTTTACTATCAAACTATTATACAAACCAGAATATAAAGTTTTATTCAAGTATCATCATAGCCTGGTTATACTTTGAGGCATAAAACTTTTTGCTTTGATTGGATAATTTTTGGTAACTGCGCTCAAGCTTTTCTTTCACGAAAACTTTTCCATGTTCAATATCTAGTCCTTTTTTAACGTAGGCTAAATATAATAAACCAGGTATATCATCAAAATGAGAAACCGCATCTGCATCTGCAACACACACTTCTTCTAGTGTTAGTTTATTATATTGTACACTCCCTCTATGATTGAGTATGCATTTTTGAACCATTTCAATTTTATAATCTTCATAATCAAAAGAACTTAACAGTTCCTTAGCGGTTTGCGCTCCATAAATATGATGTTTCTCATATAAGCTATAATCTGTTATTGAAGCTATATCGTGTAACCATGAAGCAATAATGACTATTTCAATATCCGCACCATATTGTTTAGCCAATAGTTCTGCATTTTTTACAACTGATTCAATATGGTAATAGCACCCCATTCCGAAGAAATTCGTTGGTAATTTGCATCTTCTTTCTACTTCACTATGTAAATAATCTATAATATCTTCTCTCATTTTTCTCCAAATCCCGGTTTGTTACTCCAACAATGAAAAACGGGAAACCTTGGTTTTATTAAGGTTTCCCACACTTTTATCCAATGCGGAAGATGGGACTTGAACCCACACGTCGTTGCCAACACATGAACCTGAATCATGCCTGTCTGCCAATTCCAGCACTTCCGCTTATATGTACTTCAACCGTACTTTAGTATAATATCAGATGTAATTATAAATGTCAATCAAAACTTTGGTTTTTTACACGTCCATTTCATAAAATTGTTACTATTCACAGCCACTCCACAGAACACTCCACAGACCGCTGCAAAAACAGCAGGTTTCACATGTCCAGGCTGGTATTATTCCATGACAGAAGCACTTTGACCCCGCCGGCGTTTGAATCTGGTTTTTTCAGATTTTATGCGCCGCTGCGTGGGCTGATGTAGCGATTACTATTTGTGCTGTGCAAAGCACGGCATGGGGATTTTTATGAAACGGACGTGTGGTTTTTTATTGAATTTATATCAAAAAGAACATTCATATAAAAACATTTCCGTTTTATTATCTTCTGCAACCATCTTCTCATAGGATGAATATACAGTTATGCTTGTAAAGCCCGCATTTTGTAAGTGCTGTTCCATTTCGCCAAGTTTATAAAGATGTGTTTGGAAATCCATTTCTTCCTGTTGCAATAATCTGGTTCCATCATATAATTCATAAATACCTGGTGAAAACTGGGTACAGGTTCTTTCGTCATAATAGTTTTTACTCTTAAGAACCAGGTCAAATCCATCTTTTGTTTTTACAGATACAGAAACCTTATACCTGGAATCATCAGGACATCTGTTAGCTATTGTATCAGCCGCAAAAACAAATTTACCACCCTTTTTCAACAGACTCTTCATTTTAAGTAAAATTGCCATGCACAATTCCATATCTGTAAATAACGATACAGAACCTGATGATATGAAAATATAATCATATTTTTCTTCTGAATCAAAATCCAGTATATTTTTCCATACAACTCTGGCACCAGGAGCTTTTTCTTTCAATTTCGAAAGCATTTCTTTGGACAAATCTATACCAGAAATATTAAACCCTTTTTCTAAAAAAGGGACTAAGAAGCGTCCACTGCCACACAAAGGTTCTAAAATTGACATTTCTTTTTTAGCATAGGAAAGATAAAATGCCAATTCATCTTTTGGTGCTTCTTTGTGTAAAATTTCATACATTTCTGTACATAAACATCCATAATAATTTTTTATCATATTTGCTATTCCAATCCCTTTATGAACTAAATTTTATCTATGTGATACCCTGCCTGTCCTTTACCTTGTACCATTTATTTTAACATAAATGTGCTTACAGTTCCATTAAATTTTACTTAACATTCTTTTACCCTGTTCCGTTCCATCATCTGCATTGCCCGTTCTCTCTGTTCTGTGCCGTCTGTATTCCATTTCTTTCTAAAAATAATGGCACAATAATAACAAATGGCAGTGTAAACATATTACTTGCTATATACCTTAAACTCGAAGCAACAGGTGTAGCTATCATAAGCGTAAACCATATGCCCATCTGTGGCATAAAAAGAAAACAGCTCCTTAAGCCATAGTGTTTCACTACAAACCATGTTGTAACAAAAAATATCCAGAAAAACCATGCACAGCTTATATAATGCCTTGGATTTACAAAATGCTGGAATGAAAAGCCAAACCATTTATTGAAATAATCAGTCTGTACAATATTATAACCATTGTTCCATACGAAATTCTGTACATATGCACCACTATTATCAGAAATATCCACATTCCAAAATCCAAGCGTAGCCATCAGATAAGATTTTATGTATACCGTTGGGTTCTGCTTTAAAAGCTGTAACCATAATTTAATACTTTCCGGTTTATGCATGGATAAATAATTCCAATTAAATTCCTGGTTCCATTTTAAATTGTCTACCGTTGTCGGAGTATAAATTTCCTTAATTTTTTCATATGGAATAAAATTGTTTATAAATTCTTTCTGTTCTTCTGTCACTACTCCATCATATGCAACAACAGCAGCTATCTGCTGTAATGGTATTCCAAAATTTTCTACACCGTCAGTATGGCTAATCCCTGCAATTTTATAACCAGGACCTTGGATCAGATATATTGCAATAGCCATGAAAACTGAATTTATTATTATTTTATAGCGCAGTTTTTTATCCAGCCAGCTTTTTTTGGCAATTATGGTTACTAAGACAAAAATAACAAAAGACACAATATAAATTCCATTGTTTCTTGTAAATGCTGTTAAAAAAATCCCCGCACCAAAACCTGCAAAGGTCTTTTTATTAAAAATACCATTAGATATCTCAAAATACAGATTAACTACAAAAAACATCCAGAACAAAACCGCCATGCAGAATGGTGTATCTTTCCATACTGATACAGCATATAACGGAATTAATGGAAAAAATACAAAAAACAAAGAAATAAAAATCCTTAAATTATGGCTAATTTTATGGTGCAACATCCACGAAACAAAATATACAAATTCACATTCTATAACTAACATCTGTACCGCAGTAAAAAATCCAATAGACCATGTTAAATCTTTTCCAAACAAATTTCCTAAGTTTATAAAAAAACCAATTACCATAGTATAAAGAAATGGATGCCTGTTCGTTAATACTCCCATTTTTATATATTCAATACTCATAAATGTATCCGCATATACACCACCAGGATAATATGATAAATAATACGGAAGCCATGCAATAAAAATAATAATACACCATGTACATATAACTTTCTTCTTGTCTTTTTCATTATTTTCATAAAAGGCAATTTTCTTAATGGCATTTTGTAACGGAATATCAATAAACTTTAATAAAAACCTGAACACAAAAAACAACATAGTTCCAAGGATAAATGCGCTTAGCCCAAATTTATCAAAATACGTTTCATCTATATTTCCGTGCCAGACATTACCACTAAAATGGACTCTTGTCATACACACTATTAAAACAGACAATAACAGGGAAAGAAAATCATTATACAAATTTTCCTTCTTTATATTTGCTTTAATAAATAATTTATTTAGTTTTTCTCCCAAACTAATATTTCCTCCATATCAATAATATTTACAATTATTTCAAGTCACACAATAATATAGTTTTCAAAGTATTAACCTGTTGTAATTTATACTCAAAATCCTGTTTATCCTTTATACGTAATGTTGATAGAATTACTCCTGCAATGAAAAGAAGTATAGACAAAACCATTACAAAACCACAAACTATTAATGTTGGAAATCTTTCTACCACTCCTGTCTTAATATACTCTATAAAAACTGGAACAAAAAACAACGTACTAATTAATGCTAAAACTATAGCAATAAAATTAAAAAATCCAAATGGCTTGTAATTTTTATATAATTGTATAATTGTATATATAACTTTTATGCCATCAGAAAATGTATTAAGTTTTGATTCACTTCCTTCAGGCCTGTCCTTATATTCTATAACTATATTATCTACTTTCATATTCCTGTCTATAGCAAAAACTGTCATTTCCGTTTCTATTTCAAAGCCTTTGGATAACACAGGAAATGTCTTAACAAATTCATAACTAAAAGCTCTGTATCCTGTCATAATATCTTTAATTGATGTATTAAAGAAGTGGTTTATACTTCTTCTTACTAAATTATTTCCAAAATTGTGAAATGGTCTTTTGTTTTCAATAAAATATGTACTTGAAAGCCTGTCCCCGATAACCATGTCCGATTTATATTTGCCAACCATCTCAGCCATTTTGGGTGCAGCACTGGCAGGATAAGTATCATCTCCATCAACCATAATATATATTTCTGCATCAATTTCCCTGAACATTCTGCGTATTACATTCCCTTTTCCCTGGTGCAGTTCATGTCTTACAACTGCACCTGATTTTTCTGCAATATCCGCCGTATCATCGGTGGAATTATTATCATATATATATATAACTGAATCTGGCAGATAATGTTTAAAATCATTTACCACCTTTCCAATAGTCCCTGCTTCATTATAACATGGAATTAATACAGCTATTTTATCCATTTTAATCCTCCATTCCTGCCATAAGCCCGCAAACTTTGGGCCGCAGGCACAAATTTGCCGTGTGAAAAATTTATTTTTCACACTACTTCCTCCAAATAAAATAATTATGATATATTAAAAAAATATACAATTTATCATTTAAAAATCTGTTACTATAATTTTCTTACTATCTTTGCTGGATTACCGGCTACCACACAATTTCCTTCTATAAAACTATGTGTTACCACAGAGCCTGCACCAACTATTGTATGTGGCCCTAATATAACCCCGGGTAAAATAACACTGTTCATTCCAATCCATGAATAATCGCCTATAATAACATTCTTTGCATCTTCATGGCTGTCCAGGTCGCTGGTTTTATGGTTTGCGGTAATTATCCCAACATTACATGCAATATAAACACCCTTTCCTATTGTAATATTTCCAAATACCTGGAAATAGCAGCCTGTCCCCTGGAAATTATTTAATTCATCTGGGCTAAAATGGATGTTATCTGGATTGCCCCCAATAATGCAGCCTGCATTTACAGGATACTTTGCACTCATATTAACCTGTGCACGCCTGCACTGTCTGTTATCTGTAACTACCCACCGCCAGCCAGATGACATAAATTTATACTTTCCATCACTAAACCATTTACTTTTACAATATTTCTTATCATATCTTCTTATTAAAAAAAGCCAATTTGCAATTATATAAAAATACAAATATGAACTTCCTTTTTTTATGTAATGGAACATACTTTTTCTTTTATTTTTTTGCATTTTACAAATTTTCCTTTTCTAATAAAGTAACTATATCTTTTAGTTCTAATATATTAATTGTATGGATATTAAATTTAAAAATTTTTCAATGCATTATCTAATACATTTATACATTTTTCAAGGATTTCCATTGGGGCAACAGTAATTCTCATATGTGTACCACTTAAATCATCAAATAACCTCGTTGTTATCCCATGTTCATTCATATAGCAATGTACATTTTTTGCATCATGTCTTTCAAATTTTACATATACAAAATTGGAATATGATTTAAAAGCCTTTATACCATTTCTCTTATTAAGTTCATTATACAACCAATTTCTTGAATCTATTATTTCTTTCTTATTTTTTTCGGTATATTCAATGTCTTCTATGGCAGCAACCGCAATTTTTCTTATAATATTGGGTATTTTATGAAGCGGAAGCAAGTAATCAACCAGGTTCACCATTTCAGGACTTGCCAGGCCAAAACCAACTCTGATATTTGCTAATCCATATATTTTAGAAAGAGTTCTTATAAAAATAACATTATCATATGTGTCAATTAAATAATGTAAATCAAGATTCATTTCTGCACATCCATAATAACATTCATCAACCATAACAATCCTGTTAGGATTATCTTTTAATATTTTTTCTAAATTCTCCTGGGAAATTCTGTTTCCAGTTGGCATATTAGGTGTTGTTATCACAATAATTTTCGCATCAAACTGTTCTGCTTTATTGTTTATATCTTCTATATCATGATAATACTCCTCTTCACCTTCTGACACTCTGTACTCAATTAATTTAGCTTTTTTAGCATTAAACATTCCACGGTATGAGCCCCATCCTGGTTTAGGAATTAATGCAACATCGCCAGGGCAAACCATAATTCCCAAAACAGCCTTAATAACTTCTGACGACCCACAATGAAAAAATAAATAATTACTTGGTAAATCCAGCAATTTTGCTAATGCTTCTCCAAGAAAATCTTTTTCTCTTAAATCATAATAATTTAAATCTGAAGGTTGTATATCTTTTATGACTTCCATACATTTCGGTGAAGGTCCCCAAAGATTTTCATTAAACTGAAGTCTGCCTTCAAGTGTTTCTGTAGGATGTATTGTATATTTCTCTACTCCATCGTAACGTTTAAACCACCATTTTCTTTCACTCATTTTTTCTCTTCACTTTCTATATATTTATTATAAAATTTATCAAATACATCATCAAAAAATTTAAATTCATTAAGCGTATCAAATTCAAAAATAATATTTTCATTTCTTGGAACAGCCATAAAATGCAATTCATTTATATATTTTTTACAGAACATATCAATAATCAGGTTTTTATCACTTCTATAACTAAATGATAATATTTCTATAATTTTTTCAGAAAGTAGACGTGAAAAATAAATATCTCCAAGAGTATACATTTTGACACGCTTTTATTTGCCAGGGCATATACACTGGCAAAAAGATGGCAGGGACTGAAATAAATTCATCCCTGCCATACTATTAGCTGTTCCCTGTGACACTTCATAAACCGCTCCTATAAAGCGGAAAAGGGACTGCACACTAATTTGCTTAGTGATGCAGCCCCTTTAATCCAGTACGCTTTTTATATTTAATTTACATTACCCTTCCAATTTTTAATGGCTGGCGGTAATATGCGTTTGAAATTTTAATTCCATCTGTTGAATTACTTGCATGTATAATCTGTCCGCCACCTATATATAATGCAACGTGGTTTACTGTAGAACCGCTCCCATAGAAGAACAGGTCACCAACTTGTACTTCAGAGCTGCTCACACTCCTTGTTGCCGCTGCCTGTTCCCTGGATGTACGTGGAAGATAATATCCAAAATGCTCATATATACGCATTACAAAACCTGAACAATCCGCCCCGTTTGTGAGGCTTGTTCCACCCCATACATACTTATTTCCAAGGAACTGCATTGCATAATCAACTATAGAATATGCTGTGGAAGAACTTCCGTTTCCTGATGAACCAGAAGAACTGCCTGCTGATGGCTGTTTTATTGTAACTGCCCTGTTAAGGTTGTATGAAAAGTTTATAAAATCTTTACTTACAAACATCCTCTCTTCATCTATTTTAAGCATTACCCAGTTGCTTGCATCTTTATACATTCTTTCTACATCAATGCCACGCAAATCTTTTTTAGAACAGTATTTTGCAATATACTTCTTCAGCCAGTTTTCTGTTATATTATCTTCAGCAACTCTGTATTCTTCATCAGCCGAAATCTGGTCATAAACGCTTGATTCAATAGAAGGAAGAGTACGTACATTCAATGTTTCTGTAGAAACTGTTGCCCTTAATGTAGCTACCTGCCTTGCCCTTGCCTCTGCTTTTCTGTCAGTAATAAGGTATTCTGCTTTAACCCAGCCCTTTACCTTGCCAGACACAATCTTTGCCCAGCCATTCCTTATCTTATAAACATTGCATCCAGAATTCCTTGTCATCTTGCCAACAATTTTTGAACCTTCATCTGGTGATTTGCGTACATTAAGGTAATTATGTACATTTGCAACCCCAAGCCTGTCATAAACCAGGTTAAGCTTGAATTCTTCTTCTGTTTCTGTATTATTTGGTGATGAGTTTGCCTTTATAGTAGTTTTTCTCCTGCCGGTTTCTGTTGTGCTTCCCTGTCTCTGTGTACTTCCAGTTTCTTCTGTTTCCCTTTCCCTGCGCTCCTCTTCTTCAATATCTGCAATAAGTGCACTACAATATTTTTCAAGTGAAAGCGTAAAGCCTGCAAGAGGTTTTTCTTCAGTTAAAACTGCCCCTTTTCCTGTAACGGGTATAGCCACACATGATATGGCAGCCGCACCTGCAGCAAGAAATCTTACAATATTTTTTCTCATCTTATCCTCCGATAAATATACAGCCAGGTTATTGCAAAACTGTATGTTAGTAAAATGTCTAAATCATTACAAAAGTGTTACAAATATGTTTTAAATTATATCAATTACCAACTGCTTTGTCAATAACCCATAATTTCCAGTTATATCATTTCACTTTGCCAGAAGACAGCAGGTTCCATATGCCCGCCCTGGCACTAGGAAACCTGCGTCCCTTTGCCAGCATAGGATAACTGGTTAACCCTGCTTCTGTCTTCTTGAAATAACAAGGCTTGTTAAAAGAAGTACCGGAAATACCACTGCTGCAAGAATTCCTGCTTTCAGGTTATTATTTAAACTGTCTGAAACCATTCCAACAAGAGTTGGCCCGCCTGAACAGCCAAGGTCTCCTCCAAGTGCAAGCAGCGCAAACATTGCAGTCCCTCCCCTGCGCAGGGCAGCTGATGCTTTACTGAAGCTTCCAGGCCACATAATACCTACAGAAAGCCCGCAGACAGCACAGCCTGCAAGGCTTAGTACAGGTGAAGGGGCTAATGATATAATAAGATATGAAACTATACAGAGCAGGCTGCTTCCTGCCATGAATTTATCAAGGTTAATCTTATCACCATATTTTCCATAAAATGCCCTTGCACTTCCCATAAGTGCCGCAAATGCCATAGGGCCTGCAAGGTCTCCTATTGTCTTGCCCGTTCCAAGCCCTTTTTCTGCAAAAAATGAAGCCCACTGGCTTACTGCCTGTTCACTTGCCCCCGCACATACCATCATAACCAGAAGGAGCCAGAATATTTTTTCTTTAAATAATTCTGTTATCTTCATGCTTTCCTCACCCTCTTCAATAAGAGGTGCTATTGGTGTTTTCATAAAGACAAACATATTAAAAACAGGTATTAATATCCATAGATATGTTAAAACTTTCCAGCTTCCAATGCCTGCAAACCTGAAAAAAACTGTAGAAAGCAGCACTACTGCCACATGCCCCCAGCAATAAAATGAATGCAGGAGGCTCATCGCTTTCTCCTTATTGTCTGTAGGGCAGCTTTCAAGTACAGGGCTTACCAGCACTTCCAGCAGCCCTCCGCCTGCTGCATAAAACGCAACAGATACCAGTATTCCTGCAAATGCGCTTGGCATAATATCTGGAAGCACTGTCAGCAGGAAAAGCCCTGATGCAGCAAATATATGTGCAAGGACTAAAGACACCCTGTAACCAGCTTTATCTACAAAGCCAGCAGATAATAAATCAACTATAAGCTGTATGCCAAAATTAAATGTTACAAGAAGTGTAATTTCATTTAATGGTATATTATAGTCTGTCTGGAATTTAATAAATAGTAATGGTACAAAATTATTTACAACTGCCTGTACTATATACCCAGTAAAGCAGGCATAAATAGTAGTTTTATAATTTCCTTTTATATAAGACATATTTTCCTCCGCTCCCTGTAGAATGCCTTTTGCATGCCATTTATATCTGTTATTTTACCCTGGAAATAATTTCTTCAGATTCCAGCCAAAGCAAAAAACCGCTTATTATTATAAAGCGGTTTCTGCATTTTTGCAATATTATTTACATTTTTTGTTATTATTGTATTCCAGCATCTTCTCCATAAACTCATCCAGGTTTACTGGCTTAATTAAATGGCCGTCCATGCCAGCTTCCCTGCACTTAGCAATATCATCTTTAAAAATATTGCCAGTCATTGCAAATACTAAAGTATCTGAAGCATCTTCCCTGTCCAGTGAACGTATACATTTTGTTGCTTCCAGCCCGTTCATTACAGGCATTGTTACATCCATTAGTATTGCATCATAGAAATTCAGTTCTGAATCCATAAATATTTCAACAGCACTTTTACCATTAAGTGCCATAGTTGTGCATGCACCTCTCTGTTGTAACAGTCCACATATTACTTCTGCATTTATATCACTGTCATCAACTACTAAAATATTCCTGCCATCAAAACTTGCTTTTAAACTATTAGTTTCTTTTTTCTTAAATGAATTATCTATATCAAAAGTAACCATAACTTTTGTTGTCGTCCCTTCACCCTTTTTACTGTTAATTTTGATATCCCCGCCAATCATATCAGCAAATTGTTTAGTAATAGCCATCCCAAGCCCGTTTCCTGAATACCTGGCGGTACTGTCTGCATGTTCCTGCGTAAATGGATTAAATATCTCACTAATAAATTCTTCTGACATGCCAATGCCTGTATCAGAAATAATAAAACAATATGTTACAGTATTATTGTCATATCTTACTTCTTCTACTTCAAATTTGATTTCCCCTCCATCATGTGTATACTTAACTGAGTTCTCAAATAAATTTATTAAAATCTGTTTCAGATGCAGCTCATCACCATATACATTCGTTACTGGCAATCCAGAAAAACACGTGGTAAAATTAATGTCCCTGTTATATAAAAGACCTGCAAAAAGACTGGTGCACCCATTAATAAAATCTTCAATATCAAATGGTTTGCTTATCTTATGCTGGCAGTTATTGTTATATTGTACAACATCAAGTACATTATCCGCAATTGACAACAAATAGCCAGAAGAACTTTTTATCTTTATAAGGCAATCCTCAAGCTTTTCCCTGTTGCCGATGTTCTCTAAAGCAATGTCCGCCATTCCTATAATGCCGGTAACTGGCATACGTATATCATGTAAAAAGTACGCCAGAAACCTGCTTTCCGCACTAATTATTTCATCTGTTTTCATTTCTCATTCCCCCATAAATTATCATTAGTTACCCGTTAAGTGCAGAATAAAATAACAATGCTGGCACTATAGTATATACCGTAAACTGCCACCCTTTTTCAATTCAATTACCAGGATATAGCATTAATTGCTATACACTGTTTGTATATTATGACGGATTTTAGCTATATTTTCAAGTTGTTATGCACAAATGCTACAAAAAAATACATAAATGTTTTTATTTATTATGCTGGCTAATTTTTCTTTTACAACAAAAAACAGATATATTTTCCAAACCTGTCAGGTTATAAAGTTTTATTTAACCTCATAAAGAAAATCCCCCGCTTCTATGCCAAAATGCATAAGCGGGGGACTTTCTTTATGAGGCTATGAGCAAGTAGCTATAGCTTGCTTAGCAAGCATTGCGGATTGCGGATATCCGTCTGGCTAACCCCTCTCCTGGAAAGATAGCTGTCTCCTTATTTAATCTTTTAAAAACTTGCTTAGTATGCGTTTACATTCTTTAATATCTATTGGTTTAGTAATATGCGCATCCATTCCACATTCCATACAATGCCTTGCATCATCTGAGAATGCGTCTGCTGTCATGGCAATAATAGGCAGTATATGGTCCTCGCGTTTTAATGCCCGTATGGCTTTTGTCGCATCGTAACCATTCATTATTGGCATACGGATATCCATTAGTATTGCAGAATAATACCCTGGTTCTGATTTCTCAAAAATATCAACACATTCTTTCCCGTTTACTGCCCTTTCCAGCTGCATGTCAAATTCAGAAAGGATTTCATATGCAATTTCCCAGTTTAAGTCAATATCTTCAGCTAAAAGTACATGTTTACCACTAAAAGATACTTCCTCTTCTTCGTCCGCTGCCTGTGAAAATTCTGCTATTTCAGCATCAGGATTATTATAGTGTTTTAAATGGTGGTATAATGTCGATTTAAACAGTGGCTTGGATATAAAACCTTCAATATCATCTAATGATTCATCTGCTTCCTCTACATCATTCCAGTCATATGCCGATATCAGAAATACTGGTATTTTTTTACCTACCCTCTTACGTATCTCCTTTACTGTTTCAATACCATCCATATAAGGCATCTGCCAGTCTACAAGCACAATCCTGTAATCATTATGGTTTTTATTGTGCTCTTCTATCATTTCTACTGCCTGGCGGCCATCAGTTGTCCATTCAGCATGTGCTCCAAGTTCTTCAAGGTTTGCTACTGCACTAAGGCATAATTTCTCATCATCATCAACAACAAGGATATTCCAGTCTGGAAGGCACATATCTTTTTCTTTTACATCTGCCTTCTGCAAATCAACCATAATATGGAATGTGCTTCCCTTGCCTGGTTCGCTTTCAACTGTTATTATGCCTCCCATAATGTCAATAATGCTTTTTGTAATTGCCATGCCAAGACCTGTTCCAGTAATTTTGCGTACTTGTTCGGTTTCCTCCCTTACAAACGAGTCAAAAATCTTTTCCTGGAATTCTTTTGTCATGCCAATCCCATTATCTTTTACCACAAAGTGGGTTTTTACATAGCCACTGCCAAGACCTGATGGTTCCTGCCATACAAAAATATCTATCTTGCCTTTTTCATCGGTAAATTTTAATGCATTTGATAAAAGGTTTAATAACACCTGGTTCAGACGTACACTATCACAACACACATCTTCTGCTATAATATTATTGATATATATGTCAAAATTCTGCTTTCTTGTTTTAATTTGTGGTTTTATAATATTCACAATATCATCCATTGAATCACGCAGTGACATAGGTGCTATATTAAGAGAAAGCTTCCCGCTTTCAATTTTAGACATATCCAGTACATCATTAATCAGTCCAAGCAAATGCTTACTGGATAATTTTATCTTCTTTAAACAGTCTTCTATTTTCATGCTGTCACCAATATTACGTATTGCAATTTCTGTCATTCCTACTATAGCATTCATAGGTGTACGTATATCATGGCTCATACTGGCTAAAAATTCACTTTTTGCCATATTGGCATGAAGCGCTTCTTCCCTTGACTTGGCAAGCATATAAACCTGCTCACGTGTAAACCTGAAATATGCAATAAATATGCCTGTAAAAAGCAGTGTAATAACAACAATTGACATTATTACAATCATATTCCTGCTTCCATCCAGTGAGGCAATAACATTTCCAAAAAGGTTATGCGGCATAACTGTTACAAGATACCAGTTAGAATTATCAGCAATGGAAGAACAATAAATATGCCTTAACTCCCCTTCTGCCAAAACTGTTGTAACATAGTCCTCTTTTTTTGACATTGCCTCTTTTATTTCATTAATGTAATCCACAGGAGATTTGCCATCCTTGTCTTCAAGGATGGATTCCAGACGTTCAAAGTAACTGTCCCTGTATGCATCACCAGTCCTGATTATAAAATCTCCATTGTAATCAATAAGATGTGTATTGGCATTAGTATCCTTTGTATCCCTGAAAAGAGCCTGTTCCATGTCTTCCATTGGAATTGCGGCAATCAGCGCAATACTTTTATTTCCATCCATCATAATGTATTGTGCTGTTTTTCCAAATATAAATATCTTTTCATTATTTTTATCATAACCGTTTGTTACAATATCACCATTGTTTTCAGGGCTAATAGCTAATATTTTATCAGAGACTGTTATTTCATCCCCATAGACAGTTTCCATGTTGCCATCTTCTGTATAAAAACCAAGCCATGTAAACCCCCTTACTTCTGCACTTACCCTTAATTCTTCTAAAATACTGGAAGTTTCCATATCTGCCTCTGGAGGGGTTCTCTGTATTACGCCTTCTACCTGGCCTATTCTTATATCAGTAATAACATGGAATTTCTGTTGTATCTGCCCGTTTATCTCTGACATATAAATGTCACTGATTTCATTTACAGAGTCCCTTGTCGTGTGTGACATAAAAAGTGAAAGCACAACAAATATAGTGATGCAAACAATAACCATAATTAAAAAACTAAGTCTTAAAAAACGTATGATTTTTTTGTCCATTTTATGTTCTTCCCCCCCCCAATACACACATTTGCCACTGAAACAGAATGTCTTTTAAAAAACATCATTCATTTTTAATTCCTTTCCATAATATTTGCAAATGCTTTCATAATTTTAGGGTTAAATGTGCCACATTCCCCGCCAAATATCATATCCTTTGCTTTCTCAACTGAAAATGCAGCTTTATATACCCTTGGTGATGTAAGTGCATCATATACATCTGCCACTGCCACTACCTGTGCCCAGATTGATATTTCATCTCCTGCTAACCCATCAGGATAACCTTTGCCGTCCCACCTCTCATGGTGGTGCCTGCATATATCATACCCGTAACTGTAAACTCCTTCATCCATAATAGCAGGTATGCTTGAAAGAAGCTCACATCCTTTTACTGTATGCTGTTTCATAATCTCAAATTCTTCTTTTGTGAGCCTGCCAGGTTTATTAAGGATGCTGTCTGGTATAGCTATTTTACCAACATCATGCAGTACTGCAGATGCAACAATTTTATCAATTTCTTCAGGAGGAAGGTAATATTCAGGATACATGTTACTTACTTCTGTCATAAGTTCTTCTGTTAAAACACATATCCTCTTTACATGCTCACCAGATTCACAGTCCCTGAATTCTATTGCTGTAGCAAGCACTTCAACTGTAGAATGCATCAGCTCATTAAGACGTTTTGTCTGTTCTTTTACCACACTTTCAAGTTTCCTTCTGTATTTATACAGTTCAATAATATTGCCAATCCTGCATTTTAAAAACTGTGCTATAAACGGCTTCATAATAACATCGACAGCACCAAGCCCAAAAGCCTCTAACAATATTTCCTGGTTATCAGCAGCCGTAATTAAAAAAACAGGGATATTTTTGATTTTCCCATTTTTATTCATTGTTTTAAGTACATCTATGCCGTTTACATCTGGCATAAGCAAATCTAACAACACAGCAGATATGCTCTTATTATTGTTAATAATTGAAACAGCCTCTGCACCACCAGAAGCCTCTATAATATTATAAGTTTCATCAAACATTTCCTTGAGAATAAGCCTGTTAATTTCGACATCATCAACAATAAGTACAGTTCCCCTGTTATCCATCTCGTCCTCCAATAAATTATATTATTAATGCATCCGTAATGTATGTAGTATTTCTAGTGGCTCTCTATGCAATTTACTATATCTTCCTGGACAGATGCCAGGTTTTTAAGGGCTTCCCTTGCCTGTTCTGGCTTTCCTTCCCTTAAAAACTGCACAATATCTGAATAACCATTATAAAGCGGGGTAATTGCAAGGTTTCCTGCAACACCCTTTAATGCATGTGTCTTTTCTATAACATCATTTATTTCATCATCACTAAAATCTGGTGAAACAGAATAGTCCTTAACCATGCCTGGAAATTTCTTAACCAGTTTTTCATATAGTGAAGCCTTTCCAGCGAGGCTCTTTAATGCCTTGTCTGTATCCACACCAAGTTCCTTTAATTCTTCTAAAAAATCCATAAACAACCTCCAGGTAATAATTTATATTTTAGTACATTAGCCAATATTTTTATTATAAGCTAATAGTACATATTTTTCAATAGTGTTATAGGATAATAACTTAGAATTTATTTTTGATATTCTTGTTTCTTCTGTATTATAGTGGTAAAATCATAGAAGAATAATTATAATGCAGAATAAATATTGCGCAAATAAAGGAGGATAAAAAATGACTATAGGGCATATAGCATTGTATGTAGAAGATTTAGAAAATGAAAAGAACTTTTTTGAAACTTACTTTAATGGAAAAGCAGGACCTAAATACCACAATGAAAAAACAGGATTTACCTCTTACTTTATTTCTTTTGGAAATGATACAAGGCTTGAAATTATGAATATGCCTGGATTAAAGAAAGATAAAAATAGCCAGTGTAATACAGGCTATATACATATCGCTTTTAATACAGGTTCAAAGGAAAATGTTAATGTATTAACAGAAAAACTAAGAACAGATGGGTATAAGGTTGTAAGCGGGCCAAGGACAACAGGTGATGGCTACTATGAAAGCTGCATAGAAGATAAAGAAGGAAACCTAGTCGAAATTACAATATAAGCCTGCAAAAAATATTACCCTGGATTGTATACTGTTCCTGCTTTTATAAGGGTATACTATAAAAAGTGCAGGTTACTGGCAGCAGGTTCTTTCTGTACTTTAGGTATTTAACATGGAATAAAGCTGGTATCTGGCCAATACCAGCTTTACCAGGTGTTATGGGACTGTTGTCTTTAAACTGGCAGGCTGTCTTTCAAACATAATGTCCCCCATCCTGCCTGTGTGTCTACTCCTGTCTGCCCTGGAAGCCACCTTGCCCCTTTTATTAAGTATGCCTTTACTTTGTCACCATACAGATATGGGTCATTCCCACGTACTATCCCCCACTCCATTAATAATGCCGCACTCCCTGTCACAAATGGTGCAGCTATGGATGTACCTGTATTTGAAGAATACCTGCCTCCAGGTGCTGCACTTATAATATCAACACCAGGTGCAACTAATGTTGGCATATATCTTCCATCTGTTGTATTGCCCCTTCCCGAAAATGAAGCCATGCTGCTAGTTGCAGCGTTATAAGCACCAACTGTTATTACATTTCTCGCTGCTGCTGGTATTGTAAGTGTAGTATCAGGTGATGGTGAAAGAAAACCTGTTGAAAGACCTATTACTTCTATTGTTGGCAGCCACATGTTTACAATCCCGTATCTGATATCTACAGGCTCAAAGCCAATATTCCATACACCTGGCATTATATATTGCATGTTTCTTGCAGGCATCCATTTCATAAATATTCCCTGTGATATTGTATAAGGCGAAGGTTCACCATAAAATACTACTATCCTGCTGTTTCCTGTTATGTATGTATCTGCTTTGCCAGCCTGGTAATTCAAATCAATACGGCTTCCATCAGGCGCATTAATATTAATCCTGAACACATCCTGGTAATGTTTCCAAACCTGAAGCTGTATGTTTATTTCATTTTCAGCAATGGCAAATGACACCATCTGGCTGCGGCCGTTTTCAATCTTTATAGAAGCATGGTGTCTTGAATCCCCTTCATTTCCTGACGCTACTACTACCACGTTTTTCCATATACCTTTAATGTCTGCTATATAATTTTCAAAAAGTGAATTGCCATCATGAGGACCGTCATTATTGCCAAAACTAAGATTTATTGCTATTGGCATGTTTAATATTATTGATTTTCTTACTACATAATCAATAGCTTCTATAATTTCTGTTGTAAGTGCAAATGAGCTTCCTTGTTTGCCAAGTTTTACTACTATAAGGCTGCTTTCTGGTGCAACCCCCCTGTACCTGCCTCCTGGCGAAGATGCACCATTTCCTGCTGCAACACCTGCAACAGCTGTGCCATGCCCGCTCCCCCTGTCGGAAACTGGTACTATCTTAAGACTTGAAGCCATGTCAGGCTGTGCAAGTGCCTCATCTATATCATCCTTGTTATACTCTGCCCCCTGTGTATACCCAGCAGGTATCCTGCCATAAGAAGCTTCTGTACTTGCACTCTGGTCCCATAAATATAAAATTCTAGTAGTGCCATCACTGTTTCTGAAACCTGGGTGCATATAATCTATCCCCTCTTATGTTAAATAAGTGCAGAAGAGTTTTTCAACTTTTTTATTTTAATATACCACTGTTTTAGCGGTTTTTCCAATATATGCCCCTCTTTTTTGCATATCTCCTGTCAAGTAATTGCTACAAAATCCCATCTGCCATGTTAAACTATTGTTACTATTCACAGTCAATTAAATCCGGGGATTTCTGACACGTTTTTTTCGTCAAAAATACGAGTTCTTCGGTGCCATTTTGCACGTTTTTTGTGCAAAATGTGTACATAAACAGTGCTGAAAGCACTGCTAGTTACTATGAACAGCGTAGCTGTGAATAGTAACAAACTATTGCAAAATCAAAACAATACCAGGCGGAGAATACTGGGTTTCTCACACTTTCCATTTGATTTCAATATTTTTCTCATCATATATTACTATTTCATCAATATACTGCTCTATAATTCCAGATGCCAGCCCGGCATCTTCATCTATAATGAATTTTCCCGTTTCTGCCTTATGAACCTGTTCATCTGCCTTGAAAACCTGTTCCTGTAGCTTCTGAATGGCTTCACGCTGTTTTTCCATGTCTGTGCGGAGTGAATGGAACTCTGCACGTTTTCCAAGAGAATATAACTCGTAATTTTTATAATGCTCCTGCTTTAGCCTGCCATACTCCCTCTCTGCTTGTCTCAAATCCCGCAACAGCCCATCGCGTTTCTCTTTGAAACCCTGCTGGTACCTGCCAGTTTCTTCTGTTGCAGGATTCTGTTCTTCCAGAAAAGGCCTGCTTTCCTTATGTTGCTCCAGACGGAACAAAACCACCTGTTCCAGAAACATGGCATTGACTTTAATGACACACCCCTCCAGTCCAGCCATATACCGGTTATAACAGGTAAAATAAGGATTCAATCCTTCCCTTACCTGCAGGTTATGCCTGCAGCAGCCACACACTGCCTTTCCAATCAGCGGATGCCTGCTTTTCTTTCCTTTTCTATGGCTTTTTCCCCTGTTTTTCTGGACCGCTTCAAAGTCTTCCCGCGAAATAACAGGGACATGGTGGTTTCTGATAACTTTCCACTCTGTCCTTGCCTTCAGAATACCGCGGCCTCCCACCTGTTCTTTTTCTGTCTTGCCATATTCTAAATCCCCGGCATACACTGGATTGCGTAAAATACTGCAAATTACACTATTATTCCAATAAAACTTATCCCCCTTTGGCTTTCTGGAAGTTTTTCCTTTTCTTATTTTAAACTCTATTGGAGCAGGAACATTTTCCAAATTCAACTTCCTTGCCGTTTGTGAGGAAGTAACCCCCTGCAGGGCAAGTGAAAAAATCTTTCGGACGACCGCCGCCTCATCCTCACAAATGACAAGCATATGCCTGTCATCTGGGGCTTTTTCATAGCCAAAAGGGGCATTAGCGCTGATATACTGTCCACCCTCCTTTCTTGCCCGCAACGAGGTTTTCACTTTCTGTGATAAATCCTTACTATACAAGTCATAGAGAAGATTTCTGAAATTTACATCCAAATCTGTGGTACTTCCCTGATAACTGGCACTGTCATAATGGTCATTAATAGAAATAAAACGGATTCCCAAAAAAGGAAATATCTGCTCCAGATAAGAACCTACTTCTATATAATCCCTGCCAAACCTTGAAAAATCTTTCACAACCACACAGTCAAATTTTCCATTTCTGGCATCTTCCAGCAACTTCTGCACTCCCGGACGGTTGAAATCCGTTCCCGGAAAACCATCATCCTGATACTCTGTTATTTGGCAGGAAGTAAATTTGGAAGTGATATACTTTCTTATCAAAATACGCTGCATTGAGATACTATTGCTTTCTTCCTGCACTTTACCATTATCCGCTTTAGAAAGACGTATATAGATTGCAATACGGATAATATCCACTGCATCTTTACTCCCGCCACTCTCTTTCTGTTTCCTCATGATTTCCTGCCTCCTTTCACCAACAGGCCATTCATGCGGAATGCAAAGGTTATTTTCACCCGGTGGCCAGCATACACATCAATCCGGCTAATTAATACATGTATGACATCTTTTGTCAGTTCTGTCTTTTCATTGCACTTCATAAGGTTTCGCAGAAACTTTCCTTTTTCCTTTAACTCCTGCTCTGTTCTATCCAGCCTATGTTGTAATTCCTCTTTCCTTTCTTCCATTTCTTGTATAAATTTTTCGTTTTCCTTTTTCATTTGCTGGAATCCTTCCAGAGAAAGACTGCCGTAATGGTACTTTAAATACAGTTCACTTCCTCTCTTTTTTATAACCTCCTGATGTTTTCCACACTGGACCATTTCCTGCCTGAGCTGCCGCTTTTGTTCCTCTGCCTGCTTTCCACACTCCTTTACCAGTCTGCCTTGACTCAAACCTGACAAGGCAAACTCCTGATGCATGGCCGTCTTTACCAGTTCATCCAGCAAATTCTTATTTATGCTCTTTGCTGGACACTGTAAATCATCCAGCCTGCGGGAAGACGGGCAGTAATATCCATAATGGCGTACCGTATCCCCAGAACTTAACTTTTTTGCATTTGCCACCCTTACCATACGCTTCCCACAATCACCACAGAATAATACACCAGCATAAATATCTTCACCAAGCCGTACTTTCTTAGAAAAACCATCTGTATTGCAGTATTTTGCCGCCAGCTTTTCAAACATGGCAGCCACCTGGAAGAATACATCCTCACTGACAAGAGGTTCATGGGTTTTCTGCCTGATAGTGTAGTCCCTGCCACCAACATCATTATGGTTTCCCAGATTATATTGTTTTACACAGGCTGTCCTCTGTACCAGACAGCCCATATATACGGGATTTGTCAGAACCAGCTTTACCGTTGCGGCAGTCCACTGTTCCAGGACTTCCCCTTCCTGCTGGTACACATGCCCTGTCTTTCTATATAAGCCTGGCCGGTGGATTCCCCTGTCATACAGCACCCTGGAAATCTGACGCATATTCTTTCCAGACAAGTACATATCATAGATGTCACGGACAATCCCTGATGTTTCTGGACAAATAAAAAGGCATTTCTTCCCGTTTATCCATTCCGCCTGGTATCCATATGGAGGAATCCCTCCTGTATAACTTCCCCGCTCCTGGTGGCTGCGTTTACTGGACCTTACTTTTTCCGCAATATCTTTGGCATACATCTCATTTACAAGGTTTTTCAGATTAACTGCCATTTCATCCGTGCCAGATTTTGTTTCAAAGGTATCAATCCCATCTGTAATGGCAATAAAGCGGACACCCATAAAGGGGAAAATTTTCTGGATATAATTTCCTGTCTCAATATGGTTTCTGCCAAACCGGGACAAATCCTTGACAATCACACAGTCAATGCATTTCCTCCGCACGTCATGCATCATACGCTCAAACCCTTCCCGCTTAAAATTTGTCCCGGTTTTACCCAAATCTGTATAACAGTCATAAAGTTCCATCTCTGGGTGTTCTTTCAGATACTGCTTTGCAACAGCAATCTGTGTGTCAATGGATTCATTCTTCCGGGTTTGCAAAGAATTATTTTGTCCGCAAGCCTTTGTGCCATCCACGGAGAGCCTTGCATAAATCCCTGCATGGAAATGCCTGGAAACAGGTATCTGTTCCGTTTTTTTCTTTTTAGAAGTACGGGCCATGTCATGATACCTCCTTTCCCTTCTGTAGTATCACTGGCATATCCACATCCATGCTGCAGCCATCATTTCCATTTTCATTGTTCCTGGTAAAACCTGCCAGCATCAGGACATTTGTAAACATGTCCTTTGCCCGGAGTTCCAGAAATACCCTCTTATCCTCATACACAAGAATACGGCTGACAAAAGTTACCAGGACATCCCGGTCCAGTTCCGTAATTTCCAGCGTAGATTTCATCTTTTCCAGCCCCGCCCCTGCAGATACCCCTGCCTGGAACAGATTCCGTAATGCCTCCTCTTGCCGTCTTACTGCCTCTTCTGCTTCCTGGAACTGTGTTTCGTATATCTGCCCGAAGTCCCGGAAATCTGTCTCTGTAATGATTCCCTGTTTCAAATCTTCATAAAGTCCAGTACGCAGGGACATATATTTCTCCTGCTCCTCCCGGAGTCTCCGGATTTCTTTATCAAAGACTGCTATTTCAGCAAACTGTATCTCTATCTGCCCAATCTGTTCCAACACATGGCTTTTATCCAAAAACAACGCCAGCTGCTGCTGCAAGCCTGACAGCACAAGATGTTCCAGTTCCTCCTCTGGTATACTGTGTCTGGTACAGCCCAATCCTTTATTTCTTGTAGAACATATAAAATACACCTTTTCTGTACCTTTGTACCGGTTTACCCGCCTGATCATTGGCTTCCCGCAGTCCCCGCAGAAGAGGAAACCAGTAAACATATGGCATATGGCTTTCCCAGCAGATGCCCTTGTGTCTACAGCAAGCAGTTTCTGGACTATTTCAAAATCCTCTGCTGCTACCACCGCCTCATGTGTATCTGCCACCCGCACCCATTCCTCTCTGGGCTTTTCTACTGGACGCTTTACTTTGTGGCTGGCCTTTTCACTCTTCCCCTGGACCATCATTCCTGTATACAGTTCATTAGTAAGTATGCGCTTAACCGCAACTGCTGACCACCTTGTTTTTATATTGGTAACAAACCCGGTAGAAAACTTCTCTCCCTGCGACTTCTTGTATTCCATTGGCGGGAAAACTCCCATCCCATCCAGTTTTTCCGCTATGGCAATATTACTAAGCCCTTCTATTTTCCATGCAAATATCTTCCTCACAATCCTGGCGGCATACTCATCTATAAGCAGATGGTTTATATTTTTCATGTCCTTGCGGTAGCCGTACACAGCAAAAGCACCAATAAAATCTCCTCTTTCCCTTTTGACCTGCTGGTGGCTTCTGACTTTTTTAGAAATATCGCTGCAATAAGTATCATTGACAAAGTTCTTAACCGGCAGTACCAGCATTTTCCCATTAAAGTCTGCTGTAAGCGAATCAAAGTTATCATTCAGTGCTATAAACCGCACAGAAAAAGCCGGGAAGACTTTTTGAACCAGCCTCCCGGCTTCAATATAATCCCGTCCAAATCTGGATAAGTCCTTTACAATCACACAGTCAATATGTCCAGCTTCTATATCCTCCATCATCCGCTTGAAAGAAGGCCTGTCAAAATTTGCCCCTGTCCATCCATCATCTACATAGATGTCATAAATCTCCATGTCTTCCTGTTTACGTATATAAGAACGTATCATATCACGCTGGGAACGGATACTGTTGCTCTCTGCACTGCCGTTATCCGGTTCATCATCCCTGCTCAGACGGAGATAGACTGCCACATTATAAAAATCTTTTGCTTCCATCCTGTATTCCTCCTGGTTTATGATTCATCAGCATTACCTGTCCTATAGGGCATAATCTTTTTTATCAGGATTCCTGCTAGCCCAGTCCTGACAAAACCACACCACGCTCTCCATGTTTTATAAACGTGCGGATGACCTGCACAGCAGGCGGTTTCTGCTTCAAGTAATGGGCGTAGCATAGGACTATTACACAATGCTGGACTGCTTTCTGGCAAGCAGCACCATACGGTCATCCAGTGTGTCCTTTGCCCCCTCCATATATCCAACCTGCAGGATATATTCCCCTACATTCTGCGCAAAAGGGTTTTTTATCTGCTCCAGGAAAGACTTCACACGCTGGTCTGGTCTTTTTGATGAATCTATTATGGTCTCCCCTGCATATGACAGTTCTTCTCTCCGGAGTTCCATGATTGGAATATTCTTTAGTTCAGATAATTCTTCAAGTGTCACCTGTCTGTCACTCCTTTTTTTCTATTTTATTAGGGATGCTGCCTGTCTTATGACCACTTATTTATGCTGCAAGATTAAATTAAAGCTTCCTCAAATTACCAATATATTCATTGCCTCACGCATATTGTCACGAATACCAATATAGTCAATAATCATGCCATACTCCTTGCCTGGATACAGCAAAATGCCCTTAGCCATGCATGAATTTTCTATACACAGCTAAGGGCATTTATAATATAATAATATAGATTTATCAAGAGTATGGCTGTGAACACCAGGCATACAATACACCTTAAAATCATTCTTTCACCTGTAAACCACTTATAAGTAAAAATAATATCAATGGCACCATATCCATACAATTAATAAAAAATATATCCTTACACTCCTGCCAGACAGCAAACTGTATTTTGCTTTTATGGTTTGGCACACAACTGTTCTTCCCAGCTTCTAATCCATTGTAGCTGCCTGTCAACGAAATCATTGTCAATACAATCTATACCAAACATTTCAACAATGGTTGCTTGTAACTGAAAATGGCGGATAACTATCCAATCATTAAAAGATTCACGTTCCGCTTCTGTCAAATTAATATGATGAGTGTAGCCTGCTAAAAAATTTTTGTAGACTGTTTTTGTCGTTATAATATCCGCAGGCTGTAAATTAAAATAATCTGTCATGTCACACATAACCATCACATCAAACATACGTGGTGCAATGCAAATTGTATCAAAATCAAGCAGATATATCTTACCATCTGCTGTTTCCAACAGATTTCCACGGTGCATGTCGCCATGGCAGACGCTTACAGGACAATCTTTAACACGTTCCCAAAATTTTGCTCCAATATAAGCATAAGTATCTGCAAGAGGATAGTTTTTTCTACGGAGTATTTCAACATAACGTCCAACAAAAAAATGGTAATCCCGTTCTATCAATGTACCTTTATAACCAAGAAGTAATTTATGAAGCCATCCAGCCAGTTTGCCTGCTTTTTCCCCACATGTGCAGAGATCAGGTTCTTTTCCATCAATGTATTCATATAAAATAAGCAGATACTCCTGCCCCTGTTCACGGACTTCCAACATTGGCATTCCCAGTTTTGTTTCAATAATATTAGGAACTGGAAAACCTTTTCTGGAAAGATAACATACAATATCTACAGATTGCCGGATAGTATTATGAAAAGCTTTACCTGCGATTTTTAAGAAAAACTTTTGTTCTTCGCCATTTACAATATAAGTAGTTCCACCACCATCCCGTAAAAAATCAATACCTGATATTTTATAATCATAGTTTTCCTTTAATTTTAATAAAATTTTGCCTTCTTCCATACCTGGTTCTCCTTTTCATGCATTATAATACTTTAAACTTTTATCATACCAAATAGGAACTGGATTTTTCATTCCATCGTGCCAACGGACAATATCCATATTCAGCTTCATAATCCCAGCCATACATTCAGGTGCGGAATATTTAGCCCAGACAATCGAAGTGATAGCACTTCCTGCGATATAAAAAGTAAACAGTTTCCAAAATACATCTGGAATACTGTTTTCAAAATAGCCATCAATCTGCCCTGTTGCAAAAGCAGGTACCTGGATGCTTGTCCGGTTGAACTCATACCACGGATCACCAATATTTTCAAAGTCAGCCGTATCCCAGTCAATCACACTAAGCTGCCATTTATTACCAATAACCATATTCCCCAAATGGAAATCCCCATGATGAAATGTCTGAGGACGGTTTGCAAGGAAACGCTTATTCGTTTCAAGGTATTCAAGTATCTGGACACTCCCATCAAATGATATATTTTCATTTTTGAAAGCCAGTAATCTGGGCCCAATTACTGAAAAATACCGGGTTTGCCAATCCTCACTGCATTTTATCTCATTATTATTGTGAAGTTTTCTCAAAATTCTGCCAGCTCTTACACCTAAACAATATTGTTCCCCACGTGAAAGTCCTGGCAAAACTTTTTCAGCATCTTTCCCATCCACCCATGACAGCAGTGTATATATTTCATTTTTATTCTTGCAATAACCAAAGTTTACCGGCATAGGCATAGGTATATCATTTTTGCTTATTTTTTGCAATAACTTATATAAAGCTTTTTTCTGCTTATATTTCTTAGATTCAGTAATCCTTGCTAAAAAGCAATCTCCCTTTTCTGTTTCTAAATAGTACTTCTTGTCACCTGATAAACCCTTTGTAATGTTTTCCGCTTTTATAAAGCAGAATCCGGGAATTCCTGCCATATCTTTCATAATATCTCCCTGTACCGTATAATAATTTTATTTTTCTCAATATCATTCCAAATTTTTAGGATTAATTGTACCACTTCCATTTTCCATTTGCAACTAATTTCCAGTTATTCTGTGTTGGGAAACCCTGCTGTCTTCTGGCAGACCCAAAATTATAACTGTAAATTTTTTTGTGTGATAAATTATCCAGACAAACTTTGAAATGTAACAGTTACATTCCCGTCTCCCACTGCTTTCACAAATCCTGGCACATCTTCCACATAACCAACGGACGTATACTGGTATGAAGTTGTATGTGTCTTATAAAACACAACCAGACAATCTTCTCCATACAACTTGATTTCCCCTGCCTGGATCTGCTTTGGTGAAGTTTCCTTTGCCGGGAACTCCACATCAAAATAATGATATTTTTCATTGCCATTTAGCTCTTTCATTGAAAGAGTCATTGGCATTTCTTCTAATAACGCCTCCGTTGTCTTGTTATCATAGAATTTAGCTGTAAAAGTCTTCCCACCAACTGTAAGTGTAACTGGTATTTCTTTCTTTTTACCAGAATGGTTCTGATTTATCACCTTTATCTTAAACCAAATTTTCTTCTGGAAATTTTCCTTTCCACTGACTGTAGCGGTTATCTTTGCTGTTCCTGCCTTTTCCGCCTTCAGCACACCCGTTTTACTGACTGATACTATGTTCTTTTTGCTGGAATAGTATTTTGCCTTGACTTTGGATTTTTCCGGCATTGCCAAAAGACGGACTTTTTTACTGCTGCCCTGTTTCATGGAATATGTCCTTTTGTTTATTTTTTCCGTGCCTATTTTAATAGTAACAGATTGTATAGAGTTTTCTGCCTTTGCCCACATGATTGCATGTGCACCACCTGCCAGAATTGCAAATAAGCAGAACCCCATCAGTATGGATAGTCCCATTTTCTTAAACCATTTCTGCATTCTAATCACTCCAATCTCTTTAACTGATAACTGCCACACTTTCCCATGCTAATCCCGGATGCCAGCCACTCCTGCCTTATTCCCTGTCTGGAATCTGTCTATTGTCTGTGCCAACATCCATTATCCGCCATCCTTTCCTTAAAACAGCCATTACCTGGCATTTTCATACTGTTTTGATAACTACTCAAAATATATTTGTTATAATCTAAATATAACATTTAAATGACTTAATAACAAATATTTATATTTTATTCACTTGCATAATTGAAACCTATGCATAGTCATGTTATACTGATAAGACAAACCATGGAAAAGGGGGAAATATAACATATGGAATTGCGTGTACTTCAATATTTCCTTGCCATAGCAAGGGAACAAAGCATTGTCCGGGCAGCAGAATCATTGCATCTCTCACAGCCAGCTCTTTCTACGCAGATTAAAGGAATGGAAGAAGAATTAGGAAAACAGCTTTTAATCAGGGGAACAAAAGGCTCAAGAAAAATCACTCTCACAGAAGAAGGAATGATTTTACGGAAAAGGGCAGAAGAAATTTTGAATCTGGTACAAAAAACAGAGAAAGAAATCACCCTCTCTGACCAGGTCATAGTTGGAGATGTTTATATTGGAACAGGAGAGACCGATGCTGTCCGCCTGATTGCCAGAACTGCCAGGAGCCTATACGGAACATATCCCGGCATCCATTACCATATCGCAAGTGGAAACGCAAATTTTGTATTAGAGCAATTAGAAAAAGGACTCATTGATTTCGGAATTATATTTGGTTCTGTAGACAAGACAAAATATAATTCAATTAAAATTCCCTATAAAGACATCTGGGGTGTGCTAATGAGGCAGGACTCTCCTCTTGCTGCAAAAGCCTTCATTACACCAGAAGATTTGTGGGATAAACCATTAATTATATCCCAGCAGGAGGACGGCAATAAAGAATTAACAGAATGGATACAGCGTGAACTGCCAGAACTGGAAATTGTTGCGACATACAATCTTCTCTTTAATGCATCACTTATGGTGGAAGAAGGGTTAGGTTATGCCATCGGTTTTGATAAAATCATTAACACATCTGGTAACAGCAGACTCTGTTTCCGTCCTCTGTCACCAAAAAGAGAAGACAGCATGAGCATTGTCTGGAAAAAATATCAGGTTTTTTCAAAAGCATGTGAGAAATTCATTGAGAAATTGAAAGAAATGCCAAATATTTGTGTTTCTATACCTTGAAGGTATATATCAAACCAACTAATGCTATATAGATAGCATATATAAAATTTCATCCCAACAAACTGAAATTCTGATAAGACACTTTTTATAGCATTTATTAACTGTTATATCTTATCTTCAAAAAGTACGCAACCCCTTGAAAACACTAAATTTATAGCAAGTGAGTTTGCCCTTAGACTTTCCCTTGTGTTATATCCTTTTCCCTCATGTTACGGACTCTCATAAAGGCAAAAACAAGGGAAAGAAAAACCTGTAACAAATTATAACATGAAATGAACAGGACAGGAAGAACTGATTGAAATGCTTTCTTAAATTTCTCCAAAGACTCCAAAACAAAAAGAAAGGATGGATAAGATATGAGATTTATTTATGCAGAATATAATATACACCATAACTGTATTGACGTAACTACTTTTAATGGATATATGTTAAGAATAGACTGTGGAAAAGCGGAAGAAGGATTGAAAACCACTCCATGCTCCGAATGTGCCTTGAATGCCTTAGCAATAGATGAACCACTTGAATATGCAAGGCTTTATCTTGAGGGAAATATGCAGATGTGGATTGATGCAGAAGATTCATTAGACGTGTGGTAAAATATTTTTCTTTATTATAGAGGACTGGCTAAAAAATACGCCAGTTCTCTCTTTATTTGTAAAAAGAAAAATGGTATCGTATTCCTTTTTAAACTCTCTGCACAGTTTTACCCATTCAGTGTGGTAATGATTTATACATCATATGTAAATGCGATTTTAAATTGACTATGAAAACATACTATATGCTAAAGAAAAACGGAATTGTGTTTGAGGACTGGGAAGATAAATATTTATTTGAGGTTTTATCGCAAAAAAAATCATCCTTAATATGGCAGTCCTATGAAATTTCCACAGTGTCACAATTTTCTGATTGTAACAAAGAAAAACTTAAAGAAATAACCTCTTTAGTCCCTAAACTGTTGGATACCATAGGACATTCGTAACAGATACCCAACCAAAAGTGTTTTATATTGTATTTATGATATGTCTGTTTCCAACTGGTGGACTGCTGTTTCATGCAAAAAGGCAAGTAAGCGGATAAAACGCTTTACTTGCCCTTTATTTTTCCTTTGTTTCCGGCAACAATCAAACAAAAAATTCTGAAAAATCTACACCGTAAATTTGTTTTAAGGCGAGGAAGTCACTAATCCGTATATTCCATGTACCTGTTTCGATTTTGGAATAAGTGCTGCGTGACATATTGCTGCCCATAAGGTGTAATTTAATTACTAATCGGTATTGCGAATATCCATGCTGTTCACGCAGGCTCTGTAAGTTTTTGCCTATATTTACATCTTGTACAAACCATTGCATAAATGAATGAGCAAAAGAAAGCTGACTGTATATGCAGGGAGTGGAAAAGACTACTCTTACGTTTCACAGATTATTCTGCAAGGAAAGTGGCTGGAAGCACTGGGCTTTTCTATCGGCGATAAAATAACCGTTGACTGTCAGCCAGATAAAATTGTCATAAAAAAAGAGCAATAACTGCAAGAACAAAAAACTCAATAGCTGTCGCACATTACAATGACACATACAGGCAGTAAGTCTAAAAAAAGATTTGCTGCTTTATTTGTTCTTTTTTCTTCAATTTTCATCCTATTCCTGCTTGCGTAGTATTGCAGATATATATAAAGTAAATTAGCTTACATTCGACATAAAAAATTGAGTTCGTGTAGTTGTCAAAAGGACACTTTCAAAGAAGAAAGTGTCCTTTTGTTCTATAAGTGTCTTTGTATACTTGGAATAGAATTTTTATTATTTCATATTTGCATAATAGTCCCAAATGCCATTAAGTATAACTCTTTCAGAAGATGATATACCCAAATTTAATTGAACATGATTTAAACTACCTGTTTTCTGGCTTAACAATTTACTATTATCTTCGCTGATTGCAGACATAAACGCATTGTAGGCATGTTCTTTTATGCCTGTAACTGAATTTTTCGCTGTTTCGGTTTCTGTTTTTACATTACTGGAGTGAGATGATATCTGCACTTTAAAATCTTGCAGTTCATTCCAAATCTGTGTAGATGTTGCCATGAACCGGCTATGCGTTTCATAAGCATTATTCAACATTTCCAGTTCTTTTTCCTTTGTCATTTCCTGCAACTTTCCGTCTGCCGCAACATAATATTCCTTTTGTCTGTCGGGTTCAGCATACTTTTCCTCAATGCGGTCTTTCAATAAATGATAGGCAGAAGCCATCTTATTTACATAACCGTTGAACGTGTCTGTCCTCGTTCCTTCCTCTTTTTCAAACCTCGCTTTTAGCACATTCACACTCACTTGTGAATAATCCTTTGTAACTAAATCATTAGAAACTGAACCGTTATCCAACTCTGACAGAACCTTTTCAAAATCATTCATAATTCCATTGTTACCAGAAATCATAGGCGATAATTTTTCTATATCTCCTATATGTCCTAATCTGTTCATTGTAAACAACTTTTCCTTTAGGGCATTACGCCCCTCTTCTGAGATATCCATGCTGTCACCATGCTGTTGATTTACTGTGCTATTTTTATCCGTCTGTTGAAAAAGCTGTTTTGCCTTGTCAGAATCTATCCGATATGAATATGATGGGATTCTATGCAGATTATTTATATCCATTACTTTCTTTCCTTTCTTTTACTTACGCCTTGATATCAATTGGCTTGTGATAAGCATCTGTAACGACAGATATTGACTGATCTGAAATCTGCAATTTTTCCAAACGCTCATCTTCCTGTTTTTTCTGCTCCTTTTTCTTTTCCTCAATGCGTTCCTGTTCTTTTTTCTCCTTTAATTTTTCTTCACGTTCTTCTGCCAGCTCTTTCCACCCTTTTGTGCCAGTATCGGAAGTTACTGTTGCAGATGCCATTATTGTTATGTTTCCTGTGCTGTCTATGCTCCAACTCTCTGAATAGTTTACTAATTTTGCTCCAATGGCTCTTGCGTTGGCTTGTGCGCTTTTAAGACCGTTTTCATATCCCTCCTTGAAGTAAGACAGATTTTCTTCCAGTTCTTTTGCCTTTTGCGGATTTTTAGCGCACTCCTTTAAATATGCGCCAGAGATTGCTACACTGCCATTTTTTACACAGTCATAATTTTTCTGCAAATAAGAATAATAGTCTGATACAGTGTCCGCCTTGGTTTGCTTTGTATTCTCTGCTTGCGCAGATGATGTTTCCTTCGTTTCTGCTTTTCTCACAGCCTCATTTCTCTGCGAAGCATATGTGCTATCGTACATATTACTGTAATTATTTCCAATTCCTGTTATCGCCATAATTTATCCTCCTTAAATTTGATGAATATTGTTTTTGTCCTTAGATAAATGAATGTTTTCTATTTTACTTATCGGATTTTTAGGTTATGATTATCATAAACATGGCGTGAACTACGGAATTTAGGGTGTGAACTACTTTTCATACATCATAACAGTAAGAATAAATTTCTTTCTGCTGCCCATATCATGGATTGTTATATCTATATCCCCCATATATTTTTGGGCGCACTTTTGTATATTTCCCATACCTATCCCATGCAGATGAGCATCTTCTTTACTGGTAACTGGCAGGTTCGTTTTACCATCAAATATAATCTCACCCGAAAAATCATTTTCCACTTCAATAAAAAACAGATTTCCCTTCATGTATGAGCGTAAAAAAATGCTTTTTTCACCTTCTAATTTGCTGCTGGCTTCAACTGCATTTTCCAGTGCATTATTCAGCACAATGCCAATATCATAAACATCTATCTGTCGCTTATCGGGATAAATAAAATCTGCTTCAAAAGATATATTTTTCTTTTCTGCTTCAAACTTTTTTTGATGTATAATAACGTCTGTAATTGGATTCCCTGTTTTATATACAAAATCCAATCTGTTGACTGTAGTTTCCATTTTTTTAAGATATTCTCCAAGTTCTTCTTTTTCCGCATCTGATATTTTTCTGATAACTGCGGCTATACTCTCTAAATGATTTTTCATATCATGCCTAAGACCTCTCATATCTGCATATATATCTTGAATTTCCTTAATTTCTCTTTGCATTTGCATCATTTGATTTTCTAATATAGCACGTTTCTGTTTTTCTTCACCTAACTGCACCAGTTTTTGAAAGAGTATGATTGCAGATATATTGACACCCAATAGCAAAAAGCAAATCAGCGGTATCCAGAACATGGTTGCAGGTATTTTGTCAAACATTATGATTGTCATACCGTTTTCAACAGTAAAAACCAATATCTTCAAAGTAATAGAAATTCCTAACGTTGCAATACTTGGGAGAATCAAAAAGATATATTCATGTATATGAAATTGATAGTCTTTTTTGATGAATTTTCTGCTGATTATAGAGAAATATGCTATCAGCAACAACGCATATAATAAAACATAGATAAGACCTTGGGTCATATTCAAAATGCAGTTCCACATTTCGACTTCTTCCATAGTTGTTATCCTTTTCAGCAAAATTACTGAAAATTTACCAATTATCCAATGTTGACCATAATTCAAGACCACAATGATATATTTAATAATTTCTTTTCCTGCCACATAACTAACGGCTACAAAAATTTGCTTTAACAAGTTTTTATGATACAGGATTGTTTGCAAAAGCAAAATAAATATTATATCCAGAATCACTTTTATAAAATAACTAACAGGGTATGTGCTATCCAATTTTTCCAAAATCAAATTTTGGATTATAAAATATAATCCCACCCATACAAACAAAACAATCTTTTTCTGGTATTTTCCTCTGAAAAATTTTTGTGCATAAATACTACTTGCTATACTGTTTACAAGTTGCAGGGAAAAGGATAGCCCCACTTCAAACATTGACAATTCCTCCGTCTTTTGCATATTTCATATATTGCTTGATAAAATCATTATATTTCTTTTGTGCAAGTATCAAGTTATCCCCATTTGCAACTTTAATTGTATCAGCATTATAAGAAACAATCATTTCCATATTCACAAGATAGCACCTGTGACACCGATAAAAACTTCTGCCTGTCATTTGCTCCAATTCGTCCATCTTTCCATAACTGTCCAGTACACCCGACTTTGTATGAATAATAACTTTTTTATTTGCACTCTCAATGTAGAAGATGTCCTTTATATAAACTTTCTGCTGCACACCCGAATTTCTTATCAATATATACCGCTTTGTTCTTTCTCCATTTGTACGCAGTTCCTTTAACGCACGACTAAAAACTTTTCGGAATTTTTCTTCATTAATTGGTTTTAACAGGTAATGGAAAGCCAGCACATCAAATGCACTGTTCATATATTTTTCATAACCAGTTACAAAAATAATAATGCTTTTGGAGCTTTCTTGTTCCATCTGCCGGATATGTTCTGCAACATCCATTCCCGATACTACATCCATTTCCACATCCAGAAAAGAAATGTCAAAACTTATACCTGCCCTTAGCATTTCTTCTCCTGTTGCAAAAACCTTAATTTCTGCATCTTGTGCCTGCTCTTTTATCAGTGAAACGATATGTTCTCTTGCTGCCTTATCGTCATCACAAACCGCTATTTTCATCAGTTTTTCAACTTCCTTTCGTTTTTTGGGAATATGTAGGCAAAGCCTTATCATTATTATATCGGCTTTTTGCTTTTTCGTATTTGCAAAATTGGTGTCAAATACGATATTTTGGGTGTGAATTTTTTTGTGGGCTGCATTTACAATATATCATCGTATAGATTCAAAAGGACATTCTTAAAGAAAGTGTCCTTTTGAATCTATGAAGTTTTGAAATTGCTGTTTTGTATTAATAAGATGCGTCGTATTCAGTTTTCATTTATTTTTTCAATGCTGTTGTGCTGTGGTCTTTGGGCTTTCTGTACTCGCAGGGGGTAGGTGCATATCAAGGTTCTTTCTCTCAAAAGTAGTAAATTGGTAGTAAATTCAGCTTGAAATCCTGCTTGTATTCCCATAAATCAAGGCTTTTTTGAGATAATCAACCATTTTATGTAAAAAATGGTTACTATTCACAGTCAAAATTTATGATTAATAAATTTTATTGCAAATTTTGCTTTTTTCTGTGTGATGGAGTATACTATTATCCAGTATATAGCAG
>JAAWKM010000124.1 GCA_022797375.1 Lachnospiraceae bacterium | reverse complement strand
ATCGCCGGCGCTTGAATCCCGTACTTTGGGATTTTATGCGCCGCTGCGTATGCCAACGTAGTGCAAACGTGCCCTGGAATGGAATAATCCAGCTGGACATGGAAATCCTGCGTCCGTCTGCCAGCACAGGATAACTGGAAATTATAAATAATACCTTAAAACTTCTGATGCTCTTTTTTTATCTTGTTCCATCTGTGTTTTAAGCTGCATTATATCAGGAAATTTCTTTTCAGGGCGCAAAAATTCATGAAATTCAACAAAGACGCGGCATCCATATATATCTTCTTTAAAGTCCAGTATACATGTTTCCACAACTGTCCTGTCAGAGCCGACAGTAGGTTTCCTTCCAATATTAGTTACTGAAGGATAACGTTTCCCATTAAGCACAAGTGCAGAAGCATATACGCCTGGTGGCAGCAGCACTTTTCCCTCCCACGGGTAAATATTTGCTGTAGGCATACCCAGCCTGCGCCCTAGCGCATTTCCATGTACTACTGTGCCTTCTATAAAATAAGTCCTGCCAAGAAGTTCATTAGCCCCTTTTATATCCCCGTCTTCAATTTTTCTCCGTATAAGTGTACTGCTGATTATCCCGTCTTTTGATTTTATTTTATTAAATATTTTTACTGTATATCCATACCTGGCGGCAAATGCTTTAAGCAGGCCTGCATTGCCACGCCTGTTTTTTCCAAAACAAAAATCTGTGCCAACACATATAAACCTTGCATCCATCTTTTCTATAAGGAACTTTTCTATAAAATCTTCTGGTTCCATATTTTTTGTTTCTTCATTAAACGGAAACAAAATAGTTCTTTTTATACCTATATCTTCAAGAATTATTCTTTTCTCTTCCCATGAATAAACCAGCTTTCCAGAAGGCACAGCTTTACTTCCATTATCTATGCCAAAAGTAAAAACTGTTGGAATTAATTCCTTATGCCCCAGTACCTCATTTAATAAAAGCCTGTGCCCAAGATGAATTCCATCAAACTTCCCAAGTGACACAGCACTGTCCTTTATTTTAAAGTCCATTCCTTTAAGGATTTCCATAACAACCAAGCCTTCCATCCAAAATGTTTTCAGAACATTTTATTTACTTTGTATTCTCTTTCCTCTTTCTTGTATATAGCCTTAAATACGCCATTTCCATCATACACAAGTATATTCTCACCTTGTTTTACATCTTCTTCCATATCATTAAACATATTACTGGAAAGTTTATTGCCATTGGCAAGGCTTTTTTCAAATACAGGTTTTATCCATGCTTTTTTATAACCACTAAACAGCATATCAACAGGCATAAAATAATCTTTAAGCCTCTCCGGATGGTTTTCTGCCATCTGCTGTACTTCACTAAGTGTTATGGCATCTTCTATTTTAAATACAGATACCCTTGTGCGTACAAGCTTTTCCATAACAGCGGCATTTCCAAGCTGTATACCTATGTCATGGCATAAAGTCCTGATATATGTGCCCCTGGAACATGTAATATCCATTGAAAACCTGCCATTGTTTAAGTCTGTATCTTTAACTTCCAGGGTATGTATTACAACTTCCCTGGGTTTCCTGTCCACTACCTGTCCTTCCCTTGCAAGTTCATACAGCTTTTTTCCATTGACTTTTAATGCTGAATACATGGGTGGCACTTGCATTATTCTGCCTTTAAACTGGCTTGTACAATTAAGTATATCCTGTTCTGTTATCCCTGCTATGCTGCACTGCCTTATAATGCTGCCTGATATATCCTGTGTATCTGTTTCAATTCCAAGCCTGCATACTGCATGGTAGGACTTGTCCTTGTCCGTTAAAAGCCCGCACACCTTTGTTGCCTTGCCACAGCATACTGGCAGCACTCCTGCCGCATCAGGGTCGAGCGTGCCAGTATGTCCGATTTTCTTCTGGTGCAGTATTCCACGCAGTTTTGCAACTACATCATGTGATGTAAAACCAGGTTCTTTGTAAATATTTATAATTCCATCCATAACTTACCCCAGGCAGAAACGCCTGTATTTCTATTCTAAAATTATAACTGCATTTCTATATGCTCTGTTATATTATTAATAACATCATAGGCAGAACCACGCATTGTAAAGCCTGCTGCCTTTATATGCCCGCCACCGCCAAAATATTTGGCAATCTTGCTTACATCTATATACTTATTAGAACGCAGGCTTACTTTATATTCCTGCTTTTCTGTTTCATAAAGGAGTATTGCAACTTCTACACCCTTTGTAATCCTTAGCTGCTCTATAATGCCTTCTACATCCTCTAAACTTGCACCATAAAATTCCATCATCCTTCTTGTAATTGTAGCAACAATGCATTTGCCTTCCATAAGCAGCATGCTTGTGAGAAGTGTCCTTCCAAGGAGCTGTGTCTGCGTATATGTCCTCTGGTAAAAACACTTGTCTATATCATCCCAGAAAGGTATTCCTTTATCCATAAGATTCCCGGCTATTTCCATTGTTTTTCTGGATGTATTGGAATAACTGAATATACCTGTATCAAATGCAATGCCTGTATAAAGTGCTTCTGCTGCCTTCTGGCATATGCTGTCTTTATCCATAAGCCCATACAGCACTTCACATGTGGAACTTGCTGCTGGTTCAATAATATTCTTTCCTGCATAACCTTTATTACTTATATGGTGGTCAATGCAAACTGTTGTTTTAGAACTGCTAAAAAGGCTTCCTGCCATTCCAAGCATATCAGGTGCACTACAGTCAAATGCTATAAACAAATCAAATGGTCCCACAGGCAGTTCTGTTGAAACTACTTCCATGCCAGGGTCTAAAAATGTAAACCTTGATGGCATATTCTCAAGATAAACCTTTATATTTTTGTCTGGATATATACTATCCAGGTAATGATATGTAGCAATACATGCACCTATGCAGTCGCCATCTGGCCTTTTATGGCCTGTTATAATAATACTGCCTGCTTCATTAGCGATATTTCTTAATTCATCCATATATTTACCTCCTATATTTAAAGAATGCCACCACAAGGTACTGCTATATATAGATAATGGCGTAATGAAGCCTGCATTACGCCATTACAAATTGTCAGTCCTTACGGGCTTCTTCCTCTTGTTTCATTAAATCATCTATTTTCTTAGACATATTTATACCATACTCTATTGAATTATCAATAACAAATGTGAGTTCTGGTGTATTCCGCAGGTTAAGTGATTTGGCAAGAAGTGAGCGTATATGCGCCGAAGCACTTGCCAGCCCCTCCTTTGTGTTCTCCTTGTCTTCTTCACTTCCTAAAACACTGACAAATACTTTGGCATATTTCAGGTCTGGTGTAACATCAACAGACACAACTGAAGTCACCGGGTGTATTCTTGGGTCTTTTATCTCCCTTGAAATTATTGTGCTGATTTCACGCTGTACCTCTCCATTCATGCGTGAATATTTTATGCTGTTTTTTCTCATATAAATCCTCCATATAATAATATCTGTAAATACCATTTACAGGTTTTGTATCTTAAGTGCGTGGCACTTCTACCATTGTGTATGCTTCTACCCTGTCTTCTACTTTAATATCATTAAACCCTTCAAATACAAGCCCGCATTCATAACCTGTTGCAACCTCTTTTACGTCATCTTTAAACCTCTTAAGGGACGCAAGTTCACCATCAAATAAAAGTTCACCATCACGTGTAACCCTGGTTTTACACCCACGGACAATTTTACCATCAAGCACATATGAACCAGCAATAATGCCTATGCCAGAAGCTTTAAATGTCTGGCGTACTTCAAGATGGCCAATTACCTTTTCCTCATATTCAGGGTCAAGCATGCCTTTCATTGCTGCCTCTATATCTTCAATTGCATTATAAATTACTTTGTAAAGGCGTACATCTACTTTCTCCCTCTCAGAAATCTCTTTTGCTGTATTATCAGGCCTTACATTAAATCCTATTATTATTGCGTTGGAAGCACTTGCAAGTGATACATCAGACTCATTAATTGCACCAACTGCACCGTGTATAATGCGTACAGCAACTTCTTCATTACTAAGCTTTAACAGGCTCTGTTTTACAGCCTCAACTGAGCCCTGTACATCCGCTTTTACAATAAGGTTTAATTCTTTGATATTACCAGCCTGTATCTGTGAAAACAGGCCATCAAGTGTAAGTTTGGCTTTTGTATCATCAAGCAGTTTTTCCCTGCCCTGTTCAATATAAGTTTCAGCAATATTCCTTGCCTCTTTATCATTTTCAGTTGCCATAAATATTTCGCCAGCATCTGGGACATCATGAAGCCCAAGTATCTCTACAGGAGTAGAAGGTTTTGCCTCTTTAACCCTCTGGCCTTTATCATCCATCATTGCACGTATTTTACCATATGCAGAACCTACAGCAATATTATCACCTACATGGAGTGTACCTTTCTGTACAAGCACTGTAGCGACCGGGCCACGCCCCTTGTCAAGCTGCGCCTCTATAACAACACCCCTTGCCTTGCGGTTTGGATTTGCTTTAAGCTCAAGTACTTCTGCTGTCAGTATAATCATTTCAAGAAGGTTCTCAATACCCTCTTTTGTATGTGCAGACACTGGTACAAATATTGTATCACCACCCCAGTCTTCTGCAACAAGCCCATGTTCCACAAGCTCCTGTTTTACTCTTTCAACGTTGGCACTTGGCTTATCAATCTTATTGACAGCTACTATAATCTCAACACCTGCTGCCTTTGCATGGTTTATAGCTTCTACCGTCTGTGGCATTACACCATCATCTGCTGCAACTACAAGTATTGCAATATCTGTAGACTGTGCACCCCTCATACGCATTGAAGTAAATGCTTCATGTCCTGGTGTATCAAGGAATGTTATCTTATTGCCACCAGTCTCTGTAACATACGCACCAATATGCTGCGTAATGCCACCTGCTTCACGTGATGTTACATGTGTTTCACGTATTGCATCCAGAAGTGATGTTTTACCATGGTCTACATGGCCCATTACACATACAACTGGAGGACGCTGCTTCATAAGTGCCTCATCTTCCTCATCTTCCTTAAGGATTTCTGCTATTAAATCAATCTTTTCCTCCTGTTCAGCTATACAGTTGTATTCAAGTGCAATTTCCTCTGCTTCTTCAAATGTTATTTCATGGTTCAGTGTAACAGCCTGCCCACGCAGGAATAACTTCTTAATAACAGTTGATGCCTGGACTTTCATAGTATCTGAAAGTTCTTTAATAGTCATTTTCTCAGGAAGTGTTATTGTCCTTATACCATCTTCTGGCTCAGCAGGTTTAGCAACAGGTTCCGGCTTAATAAATGCACCTCTGCGGTCAGGGTCCTTCTTTTTATGGTTCTTCTGTTGCATAAATACTTCATTTTCCATATCGTCCCTGTCACGGTTCTTGCCATACTTCTGCTTTGCACTTCTTGAGTCCTTATTAGCACGCTGCTGGCGGGACTGCTTAACTTCAGATTTCATTGAATCCATTGGGGCTGCTGCACTTCCCCTGTTATCACGTCCGCCACGGTTATCCCTGCGGTTATTGTTATCCCTGCGGCCATCACGCTGCTGGCTGTTATTATAACCATCTTTGCCACGGTTATCACGCCCGCCGCCACGGTTATCATTCCTGTTATTATTATCACGGTTATCCCTGCGGTTATTATTGTCCCTGCCGCCACGGCTGTCACGGTTATCATTCCTGTTATTATTATCCCTGCGGCGGTTGTCACGGTTATTGTTATTACTGCGGCTGTCTTTATCTTTGCCATTATTATTGTTATTACGGCTGTTATTGTTACGGTTACTATTATTGCTATTATTATTGTTATTATTACTACGGTTATTATAATTATTACCCTTATTATTTTGTCCGTTCTGGTTCATGTTATCCCTTTTCCCGTTTACACTTTCCTGCTTTACCTCATCTGCAGTTTCCTTGGTTTCTTTACTATTGGTTTCTTTACTATCGTTTTCTTTTTTATTAGTTTCATTATTATTCTTTGTATCTTTATAATTCCCGCCATCAGCATCTGTGGCAGTTTCAAGTTTAGTTTCTTCTTTTTTATGGATTTTTTCTTTCTGCTGGCTGACAGGCGTCTGCTTTGCAGAGCTCTCTGTTACAGGCTTTTCCACTTCTGGTTCTTCCTTTAATGTTTCTTCCTTCACCGCTTCCTGTGGTTTTGCCGGTTTACCAGCAGGCTCTTTTGCTGGTTTGCTCTTTTTGCTGCTGTTCTGCTTATCTGCCTTTGCTGGCTTATCCTCTTTAACAGGTTTGCTTTCCTGTCTTACAGCAAGCTGGTTAAAGTTTTTAAGCAGAAAAGCTATTGCATTATCCTCTATAGTGCTCTGGGCACTCTTAGCCTCAAACCCGTTTTCCTGTAAAAACTTCACTAAATCTTTGCTCTTTATATCAGGAAGTTTTTCCTGCATACTTCTTGCAATTTCATATATCTTCATTTTTGCCATACGTTCCTATGACCTCCTAGTCCATTTTCTTCATAACCGCTTGTGCAAGGCCTTTATCAGTAACTGCCAGGGATGCACGGAATTCTTTTCCTGTAAACTTTCCAAGTTCATCCTTCATTCCATGAATCTTTACCGGTATTTTATAATACTCGCACATATTGCTAAATTTCTTCTTTGTATTATCTGAAGCATCTTCTGCCACAATGACAAGGGCGGCTTTCCCTGATTTAACAGCATTCTCTGTCATAAACTCACCACTTGCTACTTTTCCCGCCTTCGCTGCCATCCCCAGCATAAGAAGGGCGTTGTCATTTTTCACTGCCCATCATCTCCTTTTCAAGCTCTTTGTACACTTCTGCAGGAATAGTGACTTTTAGGGAACGTTCCAGTGACTTGCGTTTCTCTGCAGTTCTTAAACATTCCACTGAATTACATATATATGCTCCCCTGCCGTTTTTCTTTCCTGTAAAATCAACTTCAATTAAATCTTCTGGTGTTTTTATTATCCTTATAAGTTCTTTTTTTTCTTTGCGCACACCACATCCAGTACACTGGCGCATAGGAATTTTCCTTGTACGCGGGGTATTTTTCGTTCCCATAAAGGCACCTCCTTATTTATGTTAAAATATGTCTGGAATTTCCTCCTTTTCACATTTGATATCTATTTTATAGCCTGTAAGTTTTGCAGCAAGTCTTGCATTCTGCCCTTCCTTTCCAATAGCAAGGGACAACTGGTTCTCTGGCACAATCACATGTGCTGTCTTTTCTTCTTCATTTGCTTCCACTGAACAGACCTTTGCAGGGCTCAGTGCATTCTCAATAAGGACTGTTGGGGAGTCACTCCATGTTATTATATCAATTTTTTCTCCTTTAAGCTCTTCAACAATCGCATTAACACGGCTGCCATTTATACCAACACATGCACCTACAGGGTCTACATTCGGGTTATCTGCTGACACTGCCATTTTAGTACGTGAGCCTGCCTCCCTTGCAATGCTCCTGATTTCCACTGTACCATCCTGTATCTCTGTAACTTCTTCTTCAAACAGCCTCTTGACAAACTCGGGGTGTGTACGTGATACTGTAATCCTTGGCCCTTTTGGCGTATCCTTTACTTCCACTACATAAAGCTTTATATGTTCTGTGGGTTTAAAATACTCTCCCTTTACTTGTTCACTTTCCATAAGTACCGCATCAACTTTACCAAGGTTAATACATACATTCTTGCCACTATAGCGCTGTACAATTCCTGTTATTACCTCCCTCTCTTTTTCAAGGTACTGTATATAAAGGACTTTTCTTTCTTCTTCGCGTATCTTCTGCACAACAACCTGTTTCGCTTTCTGTGCTGCAATACGTCCAAAATTCTTTGGTGTTACCTCAATAGAAACAATACCGCCAATATCATGCACATCATACCTTAAAATTGCTTCTGTAACACCAATCTGCTCTGTTTCGTCCTCAATCTCATCATCATCTACAACAACTTTCTCCGCATAAACTTTGACCTCACCAGTCTCACGGTTAATATTTACCTTTATATTTTCTGATTTGCCATACTGGTTTTTGCAGGCTGCCAGAAGTGAATTTTCAATAGCTTCTAAAATAACTTCCTTGCTAATCTGTTTTTCCTTTTCAATTGCATTCAACGCTTCTATAAGTTCTGAACATTCATTTCTTGTAGACTTTGTCTTCCTTGCTGCCATTTTTCTATTTTCCTCCTTATTTCCGCATATTGTTTTTAAAATTATTTTTAAAAATCTATAGCCAGCCTGACTGTAGAAATCTCTGCGCGGGGTATTTCGTAATCCTCCGAAAAATCTGTTTCTATTGTAATTGTCTTATCTGTAAAAGCTTTTAACATTCCTGTGACCTCTTTTACAGAAACTTCTTTTCCATTTTTGCCACAAGGTATCTTCCTCGCCTTATAAAACTTTATATCAACATCACTGCCTATGCTGCGCCTGAAATCTTTTTCTTTCTTTAACTGCCTGCCAAGCCCTGGTGAACTTACCTCAAGTATATATGGTCCATCTATAAAATCTTCCCTGTCCATAATATCACTTAGTGTACGGTTTACCATCTCACAATCGTCCAGGGTAATTCCCCCCTCCTTGTCAATATAAGCACGCAGATACCAGTTACCCGCTTCCTTAACATATTCAACATCAACAAGTTCAAAATTATTTGCCTCCATAACTGGCTCTAAAAGCTTTTCTGTGCGTTTTTCATATTCTTCATGTTTAACCAAGTGCATTACCTCTTTTCTATCATTAATACTTTTTAATTTTGACGGATTTATAATGATTTAAACAGGCTGGCGCAAAATTAAAGAGTGGACGCGCGTCCACTCTTACTAATAATTACCATGTTTATACTCTAGTAGTTTATCACTACTGTGTGAGAAATGCAAGTGTTTTTTGGCAGCTTGCCAGGGCAAACACAGAAATAAACGGGTTTTTTATTAATTAAACCTGTTAATCAACATAATTTCCTGTTATCTTTTATTGAAGAAACAGGCAGTATCCATATCAGTTACCATATTATAATTTATTTATCTTATAATAATCTTAAATATCCAGGCTCTCAATCACTTTATTCAGGGCAGTTACAGATTTTTTAAGCAGTTCTGCCTCCTGCCCGTCCAAATCAATACATACCACCTGCTCAACACCATCGCTTCCTATAACGCATGGCATACCTATACATACACCATCTGCTTCATAATAATGGTGCTGCATACTGCTAACTGTTAATATACTTTTCTCATTATGGACTATGCTTTCACAAATCCTTCTTGTAGCCATAGCTATTCCATAATAAGTAGCACCTTTTCTGTCTATTATCTCATAGGCACTATTTTTTACCATATCAGACAGTTTACTTCTATTCTCCTCATGTGTTTCATAACCACGCATCTCACAAAACTGGTTTACAGGTATACCGCTTACGTTTACACTGCTCCATGCCGTAACTTCACTGTCTCCATGTTCACCTATGATAAATGAATGGACACTTCTTGGGTCAACAGAAAGATGTTCACCTATAACATATTTAAGCCTTCCTGAATCAAGGACTGTACCACTTCCAAGAACATGGTTCTCCTTAAAGCCAGACAACTTAAGAGCAACCCATGTAAGTATATCAACAGGATTGCTTACTACAAGCAATATCGCATCTTTTACATGCTCTGTTATTCCTGGAATAATCTGTTTAAATATATTAACATTTTTATTTACAAGGTCAAGCCTTGTTTCACCTGGTTTCTGCCCTGCACCTGCAGTTATAATTATAACCCCTGCATCTTTGAGGTCCTTGTAACTGCCAGCATATATTTTTATTGGACGTGCAAACGGAATACCATGATTTAAATCCATAGCTTCTCCTTCTGCTTTGTCCCTGTCAACATCAATAAGTACCATTTCACGGAAAACCGGACTCTGCATAAGTGTATATGCAATAGTTGCACCAACCAGCCCACAGCCTACAATTCCTACTTTGGATAAATTCATAATACACCTCATTTTTGTTTTTAATTTAATTTTTGCCAGATATAAACAACTTATATAGTGTAAACAAACATACTTATAAGCTATATTTAGTATGCTTGTTTTTTGCAATATAATACATTCAAATTTGTTTAATGAATCTAATCAGTTTTTGTACATAAAAGCTTTACACTTAAATTCTGCTTTGATATAATAAAAATATCATATAATAGTTATAAAATATCATATTTCTTAAATATACAGAAATAAGTACCAGGAAATGGTTTATACCAGCACTGTGGTTATAAACTTTACATATATAGGTACAGTGCAGAAATGAGGTTAATATATGATAAATGGAATTAATAATAACACAAATATGACAGTTCCGCATACTGTTGCGCAAGCTAAAAATGAAGGCTATGATAAAGCTTCCATCAGGCAGATGGCACGTTCTGGTAAAATAGAATGTGAAACCTGTTCTAACAGAAAATATAAAGATGGTTCTGATGAGATGGTATCCTTTAAATCACCAGCACACATATCACCACAATCTGCTGCTTCTGCTGTCAGGTCCCATGAACAGGAACATGTAAACAATGCATATAAAAAAGCAGCTAATAATAATGGCAAGGTCATGCAGGCAAGCGTAAGAATTAAAACATCAATATGCCCTGAATGTGGCAGAAGTTATGTTTCTGGTGGTGAAACAACCACACAAATTAAATATAATGAAGAAAACCCCTATGGGAAAAGTTTTAAAAACGCAGACGCAGCAGGGCTTATTGGAAGTAATTTTGACCTGAAAAATTCTTAAACAGCCCTAAGGAGGCAATCCCATTGTCTGGCAGGCCATGCAGGTTACAGCCTGCCATTAACAGTAAAAACTTAAACACCATAAATAATATTGCAGTATCTCACGTTTGTCTGAATAATTTAGCACACAATAAAAATTCCAGTTATAATTCTGGGTCTGCCAGAAGACAGCAGGTTTCACACAAACTCAAGATAACTGGAAATTTTATGTTACTATTCACAGTCAATTAAATCCGGGGATTTTTGACACGTTTTTTTCGTCAAAAATACGAGTTCTTCGGTGCCATTTTGCACGTTTTTTGTGCAAAATGTGTACATAACCAGTGCTGAAAGCAC
>JAAWKM010000123.1 GCA_022797375.1 Lachnospiraceae bacterium | reverse complement strand
CCTGCCTGTTCTACTACGGAATTATAATCGTCAACAAAGGTTTTGACTGCCTTTGTAATCGCATCCCAGTCATAATCCTCGACTTCAGTTTCTTCTCCGGTTTCCTCATCCTTTTTCTTGAACTTCTTTTTCTCATAAAGCGAGGCGTCTCCCAATGCTTCTGCAGACTTCTTCAGTGAGTCCGCACTGGAACGCATCAGCGTTAGTGTTTTGGAAGAATCGCCAGACTGTGACATCTTATCTGCATCTTGCTTCGCGTAATAAGCCTTCATCAGCTTTCCATAGCTTCCATTTTTAATCATGGCGTAATCTGACACATTGACCCCGCCCATGCCATTATCTATATAGGGAACGCCACCGCCAAACAACGAAGAATAATCCATATTTGTGTTATATTTACTTGCATAGCTGTTAAGACTGTTAATTTCTGACATAAGCTTTACCTCCCTTACAAGCGGACATCAACATGGGTATAAACTGCTGCCTGTACCGCCTGGGCTTCTGGAGCGGCTGTTCCGGCAGTTTGTATGTTCTGTGCCTGTGTGCTATTATCCTGCTGCACATTATCTGTATTTCCTGTCTGTACTTTTCCTTCTTTTGCACCGCTGTCTGCTGTATTTTCAGTATTGCCCTCTGTCTGGACCTCATTTGCACCAGAAGCTTTCTTACCAGTGTGTTCTGCCGCAGCAGCTTCGCTGGCAGCTTTATTAGCATCCGCAAGCGTATTCATCTGTGAAGCTGTTGCATTTACAGCTTTCTGTTCAAAATCCGCCAGTTCCGCTTCTTTAGCCTCTGTACTTCCACTCTGCTTTATTTCTGCCTTTAAAACATCTGCCCTGCCCTGCATCTTTGTTGCCACGCTGCCCTGCACTTTTGCCTGCTTAATGGATGTATCCGCAGAAATAATTGCTGTCATGCCCGCCTGTGACAATCCTGTGCTTTTACCGCCTGCTTTTGTACCTGTACCACCAAGCATATCATCCATAGAAGAACCTTTTGCCTGCTGTTTTTCTTTACGCTGTTCCGCCTGATGCTGCCTTAACTGCATATTCAGGCTGCTAATCTGCTGCTGTATTTCCTGCCGCTTCTTCATCTTTTCCTCTAACGTCATTTCCTCGTTGGAAGAAAGCTCCTGTAATTGCTTTTGTGCATTCGCAATCTGGTTCTGAATGTTCTTGCTGTAAGAATCCATTGTCTGGTTCATCCCCATCTGTACTGTCTGCGTATTTGCAGCACTGGTTCTGTTAATTGTCATTATTTAATTCCCCCTTGATAAATAGATTTACAATTCCTTTTTTGGTTATACTATAATCATTCTACATTCACTATTAAATTTATCGGAAAATTACTTGCATCGATAAACCAGTATGTTGTGAACCGCCCTTATTTCGTTGTAAACCATTTATACAATCTGGAGCATGATTCCCACCGTCACCTCATCACCATTCTGCTCAAATGACAAGTCTCCCATATACTTTTTTGCCACCCTGCGCATATTTTTCAAACCGATTCCATGCTCACCATTCTTCTTAACCGTATACGGAATGCCCTCCGCCGGATCAATCCGAAGCCTGCCTTTAAAACTATTGCTGATAATCAACATAAAAATACTGTTGTTACGGAATGCATGAACTTTGACATAAGGTTTTTCTCCATTTACTGATTCCAGGCAGTTGTCTAATGCATTATATAAGATAATACAGACATCAAAAACATCCAGCTTTGTATTTTCCGGATAACGGAAGTCACATTCAAACCGGATTCCACGCATCTGTGCCTCTTTGCCTTTTTCCAGAAAAATCATGTCGGTAACCGGGTTGCCTGTCCTGATCTCTGGTGCAAGCTCCTGCCATTCATTTTTCAGCCTTCCAAGATATGCAAAAGCCTCGCTGCTGTTATCCGAACTCATCAGATGCTCTATCATCTGGATATGGTTTCCCATGTCATGGCGCATGGCACGAAGATCACCATACAATTTTTCAACTTCTTTAATATGCATTTTTATATTATTTATCTGGTTTTCCAAAAGTTCCTGGCCTGACTGTTCTTCCTGTAAGCTTTTCCAGTTCTGGAAGATTACAATTACCACAAGGATTGCTACTATGGATACTAAATAATATATGAAGCACAACACATCATAGAATCCTGTCATTTCAGATGTTACCTGATAAAAATGAAAAACCATATAGCCAACAATGCCTAACAGCGATGGCACAACCAGCATCAAAAGTTCCTTTCTTCCCATATATCTATTCTTATACTCATAAGCCCTATTGACAGCATAAATGGATAACAGCAAAAGCAGCGAGCAGAATAGTATATCCACAATCCTTGCTATTACATACAGTCCGTAATGCAGCCATGCCATCGCAGCTATCTCTGAATTGAAAAGAATAATATCTAAAAAACGGTCTATAATCCCTGCCATAGAGGCAGACAGCCAGCGCAGCATAAAGAAAGTTACCGACAAAAATATTTTTTGGTTTATATTCTGCCTGTCCTCCACATACATCACGGCAAATGCCACCGTTGTGCCAATGAAATACGCAAGAATATTGTCTATCTGTGGTGGTATGATGTATAAAACCGTCATTACCACCCCATATACACCTCCCGCCTTAATTGCTTTATCTATGCCCCGCATATATGGTAATACAAATACCCCAAAACAAACACCAGTAGCAATAAGCTGCACAATAGTTGATATATAAGATGTAATATTCCAACATAATTCTACCGGTCTCACTTGATTTCCCTTCCTTTCCTCTGGTTATATTTCAAATACCGTTTCACAAATTCAGGATAATTCTGTTTGGCGATTAATACCGTCCCTTTTACCATAGTAACAGATACAGCATCATATCTCTGTACAAATTTAAAATGAATCAGATACGACCGGTGGGTTCTAAAAAAATCCTCCCCTGCCTTTTTCTCCAGATTTGACAGATTGCCATAATATTCTGTATCGCCGTTTATGGTATGTATAATGACTTTCCGGTTGAACACTTCCGCATAGATAATATTCTTCAGCAGTATTTTCGTATGGACTCCTCCTGCCTGTATCATCATATATTCCCCGTCAGGTTTCCCATTTCCTTTCTTCCTGCTTTCAATCTCCCGGACCGCATTTCCAAAAACTTCACAGAATTTATTATCTGACAAGGGCTTGACCAGATAATGAAATGCACCTACATCAAACGCCTGAAAGACATATTCCGGAGCCGCTGTAACAAATATGATGAGTGTCTGTTTCCAATCTCTACGTAAAAGTCTTGCTACTTCCATTCCATCCATCTCTGGCATCTGTATGTCTAAAAACAAAATATCTATTTGAACTTCGCTGTCCAGCAACTCCTGTGCTGAAAAAAATTTATATACCACCGCATCTGGCAGTGTCTCCTTTATTTTTTCTTCAAGCATATCGCACATAAACTGTTCATCATCACAAACTGCTATATAAACTGCATTATTGCCTGACAATCCAGAAAAAGCGTCTTTAGCAACAGTATGCTCCATATACATCACATCCTTCTATAATTTTTCCTTAAATTATACCATAAAATTCTATACTTATTTATGTAAGTTGTAAATAGTCCTTATTTTGTTGTGAAAAAAATCCCGCCGGCAATCAATCATTTTAGCTTTTAATTTATCAGTTTGAATCAAACGGCAACATTCTCTGAAATCCGGCTGTCTTTATTCCTGAAAACAGAAAAAGCAGCCAACCGTCTTTATAAAAACTTAGTCCACTGCTTTACTGTTTCTGTTAACATCATTCTTATATACTTTTCTTAGATTTTCTACTGCGGTTACTTTCCCAACTTTTTTATTCTTCCTATAATTACAAACAATATAAATCCGGTAATTTCCTCCAGACCGCTATATAACCTCTTAACTTACAAATATCAACAACTATGTAACATAAATAAATGATTCTATACCATTCTGCTCTATTCAGACTGTTGTCCTCCAGGCTATTTGAATTTTTGTCTATTTAAAAGCACCAGACATATAATTATTGCCACACAAAATACAAAAACTAAATACCATAAATTTGCAAAGCAAAAACCATTATTTAAAATCAACTTGTATCCCCAGGAAGCAGGAAAAACACGCCCTATAGTTTCAAGAAAACTGGGTAGCAAACTGGCAGGGAACATAATCCCTGAAAGCATAACCGATGGTAAAAACACAAGCTGTGCTATCACCGCCAGCTTTGCCTGGCTTTTTACAATCAGTCCTAATATACTTCCAATGCCCAATGATGCAATAATGTATATATCAAGCGCAAGAAAGAAAACTGGAAACTGTACTGGCAAAGCCGCCTCAAACAGTATATGGGCAAGCAGCAATATAATGGCACTGCTAATCATCAAATGCACGAATGCAGAAAGGAACATTGTAACAAAACCTAAATATAAAGGTACCCCATTTGCTTTATAAACCTTTTTTACATCTGTTCCATAAGTTTCAACCAATGATGACGGCAATCCAATAAACGCTCCCATTGAAACATTCATCACAACCATAGATTGTATCAGTGTACTTCTCATTTCAGGCATAACAGAAGTAAAAATGCCACCCATCAGCAGAAAGAAAATAAGCGGAATGATATAGCAGGTTACTAACAAAGATTTACTCCGTATATCCAATTTCCATTGTAACACTACACCATATAAAAAACCGTTCATTCTGTTTTCCTCCTTGCCATTTCGATAAAATGCTGTTCCAGTGTGCCACTATCAACTTTAATATCTAACACATGGATTTTTTTCTGTTTTAACTCATTGAGCAAGGAAATCAAGGTGTCTTCAATATTGTCCGTTTCAAAAGTCTTATCTCCTTGCTGTGTCTTAATATGAATAAAGTATTTTCCCCCAACCTTACCGGCCAGTTCTGAAACTGTGCCACAAAAAACAATCCTTCCGTTATCCAGAATTGCAATGCGGTCACATAGGCTTTCTACTTCCGCCATATCGTGGCTCGCCAGAACAATTGTTTTTCCGTGTGATTTGAGTTTCCGGATTTGTTCATGGAGAGATATTCTTCCCTCTGCATCGAGCCCCGCAGCTGGCTCGTCAAGAAAAATAATATCAGGATTGCCAATAAGTGCAAGGGCAAGATGTAACCGTCTTTTTTGCCCTGTGGATAATTGTATATATTGCTTCTTTTCAAATTCTTTGATACCAAGACTGTTAAGCATAGCATAATCAAATTTTGTCCTGTTCCATTTTGCAAACAGTTTTACAGCCTCTATTGGTCTGATATAGGCAGGCAAAGAAGATGATTGTAATTGAATACCCACTTTCCCGTTTACAGTGACCGTACCACTATCATATTTTCTTAGACCTTCGATACATTCAAGAGCTGTCGTTTTTCCTGCTCCGTTTACGCCGCACAGAGCAAAAATTTCTCTTTTTTCAATTTGAAAATTAAGCCCCTTAAGAATTATATGGCTTCCATAACTTTTCTTTAATTCACTGACTTGTATTGCGTCACTCATGTTTCCTCCTCAAATGGATTTGTTCCAAGTCTTGAAAAATAGACTTGCAAAGCCGGTTCTATATAATTATTTATGGTTTTTTGTCTTTCTTCCCAAGCGTTTGCGGCAGTATCAATGTTGCCGGCCTCCATCAATTTAGGAAGCATACTCATATCCCCATTCGTAAATTCCATAACCAGCCCCCAATATTCTTTTACAACCTGTTGGCATTTTTCACTTTCAGGCGGTACATTTTCCTTTTGAAGCTGTACTATTTCATCACTCAAACGGTTAAATCTGTCCATAAAATCTAAACCGCTTTCCTTATCAAATTGATTGCGGATATGACCGAGTATATCATCATCAAAACGCTTAATAAGATAATAATAACTGTTCTTCATTTGCAGATTGACAATAATATCTGCATACTTCTTAAAGTTGACTGTCTGCATTTGTAAAACTTCTGTTTTTAACTGTTCTATTACTACCAAAGAAGCCTTAAGTTGTTCTATTTTTTTCCGTATATCATCCGCCTGCTCTGTAAGGGCGTTTGCAAAATCAGCTGGTGTCTCTAAAGAAACCAACTGTTGTTTTATATCGTCTAAGGAAAATCCCAGTGATTTCAAAGATATAATCTGGTGAAGTGTAACCAAATCTTTATCATTATAAAGCCTGCGTCCTCCTTCGCTTTCTGCCGATGGAGAAAGCAGTCCCTCTTTATCATAGTATTGCAGAGTACGGACGGTAACGTCCATTTTCTTTGCTACCTCACCAACTGTCATAAATCCCTCTGGAATTGCTCTGTATTTTGCCATAATTATTTACCTCCTGGGACATATTATAAACCATTACGCAGCGTCACAATCAAGACTTTGTTGAAAAATTTTAGGCGGCAGAGAAAATCTCTGCCGCCTTTCTGTACCTATTTCTAATAACAATTTCCTGCTAACTATAATATACTTGTATCCTTACTGTTACAGTAGACACTGGATATATATTTCCATTTGATGATATATTATCGTTTACAATCCATATTGTCCATTTACCAGATGGGTTTTCACCATTAAATGCCGTTGTAGTAATAGTATCGCCCGGAATTGGACCTGTAAAGGACTCTGTAGTACCATCCGGGCTTTTAACATAAAGTGTATATGGGTCTGAACCACTAGATACAGTACAACGTAACTGGACCTTCGTTATAGACTGGTTATCTCCTAAAACAGACCCTGATGAGACCGTACTTTTTGTAGAACTTCCACCACTATAAGCATTAAGTTTAACTGTTGTCTTACTATAACTGCCAGCCGCTAATGCGGATGTTGCAAACATTATGCAAGACATCAGGCAGGCTACAACAACTGTATAAATTCTTTTTGAAAATATTTTCATAAATTAACCCCCCTATCTCAAAATTTGAAATATGCACCAAATAAACAAACCCTATATCTTCATATCTACAGATACCCGTGTGGCTGCACTACCTGGTTTTTTCATATTATCCTCTGTTGTTTCTCTTGTAACACTATCCAAAACACCTGGTTTGACAGGTTTTCCTATTTCCCAGTCCGGGTCTGCTTCCCTTACCGCATTCAAAAATGCCTGCCGGTATGCCCGTTCATACTTTTCCATAGTATATCCTGCTGCCAGCCTGTCATTTTTCTGCATTTTCCGGTACAGATTTGTATAAACATCTGACCGCTTTGTTGTATCACCGTTTTGAACACCATTTTCACGTAGAAATTCTTTCTTCGTCAACTCAAACATTTCATCACGGCTGCTCTCAGGGATAGAAACAATACGTTTCCTGCTTTCCGCATTTTCATCTGTTATAAGCAGACCTGTTAATCCAGTAACCGGGTCAATATAATCCCCATGCTTGTCATAATTTTTCATAAGATTTTTTATGCCCTGGATATTCGTATACATTGCACCATTTGCATTTGACATCATCTGTTTCAAGGCTGCTTTGTACTGCCTGCTGTTTGTGTCAATACCTGCAGCTTTTAATTGTTTCTGCACAGAGCTGCTGTTTAACTGCGACAATTGAAAACTGCCACGGACCGCTGGTCTTTGTGCTCCAAACATATTTTGAAACAAAAAACTATAATTTGTAATCCTTGCCATCCCAATGCCCTCCTGATAATATCCACAGTTAGTTGCCCACATTTATTCCATAAAATTTTGTATGGAAAAGCTCCATATCAATCTTTCCAGAATTTGTTTGATAATTCAAATGATAAAATTCCAGAGAGAAAATTTTGCTGTTTAGCCATAAAATTTCTTAGTCCAGCAAGAAAAGTTTCTTTGGTAGAAATATCTATACCATTAAAATGTGCTGGCAGCCCTTTGTCTTTAACCTCTTCTTCAAAATACCTGTCACTTTTTCCCTCATACTCTTCAAGAATTCCCGGCTTATCCTTTAATGTCCTGGTATACCAGTTTGTAAGGAATTTTAATTGATTTAAAGGCCTGTCTTCATTGCTGCTTTCCGCACAAATCTTTTGATACTCATCATATGCTGTACTATCCATATTTCTCATCATATCCAAAGTATCAGTAGTTGCAACAAGATTACTTCCATGTCCTAAATAACTGGACTTTGCAATTCCATAATTCATATTTCCATTTTTGCCAGCCTTTCCTGCACATGCCAGTTTAGCTATAGTATTCATAGCCTCTGAAAACTTCTCCCTATGTTCTTCTGGAATGAAATTCCCAGAGGCATACTCTGCCTTTTTCATTCCTAGCGCAATATTGGCTTGACGCTCTTCTTCCGTTAAAGAAGATGTATTTTCTTTCAGAAAATTTTGCCGGATAATACCATATACAAAGATTTGTTCTTCTTTACTGCATCCTTCTACAGCAGCGGCAATAGCTTTATCTGTCTTATAGATACCGCAATACTCTGGCAGAGCAGCTCTTCTGTCAAAATGCTGTATCTCATTCTCAAAGCGTTTCTGCGCCTCATCACTAATCTGTAAAGATGCAGCAATTTCTCCGTCTCCCTTTTTAGGAGGAACAAAAGCATCTTCCCTGTTTATATTTTTTAGAAAAGCATGATTAGTAATGCTATGAGGAATATTTGCAATATTCAATATCATTACTCCTTTCAAATTGGGATATCCTGTATTTACAAAACATCTCTATACATCAGACTATATTAGAATACAGAAACCTGTGCCAAATGGAAAATTGTTTCAGAGGCATACACATTACTATTATCATTTACTGTTACAGTAAGACCACATACATCAAAATAATGAGTATGCGTTCCTACAGGACTATCATACACACCAATAGCATTAGGCAAATTTATTACTATTTCAAATTTACCCTCTGAATCTGTTGTATCAAACCCTGTCCTTGTTGCATTGGAGGATGTACCATTTTCCTCCCAGGCAGGACTATACCTTTAATATCTTTAGAATATATAGTCCATGAAAATACTCTGCTAAAACTGGACTGGCGTTTTTAACAGATATCCATTACAAACACTTTCCAATCTTATCCGTAGAATTAATATTTATTATTGCTCCCCCCTTTCTTTACTTTATTTGTATTTTAACAAATGTATTTTAGTTTTAGATAAAATTTGTCTAAATGGTCATTTTTCTTGTCTATTTTGTAACAACCGTTCTTTATATAGCAACTATTTGTTATTTATAATAAATACCAGCCTTTTATTTGCAATAATTAATGCAGCTAATTGTTTTCCATATGATTCTTCACTTCATAAACCACCACCATAGCTATTACCTTGTCTGGCTGTTGTATCAGTTTGAAATCACCGTTTAACTTCTTTACCTGCTGTTTCACGCTCCGCAGGCCAATTCCATGCCATGTCCGGTTCTCCTTACTGCTGGTTTCAAAATTAATTTCTCCAGGCTGTTTATGATTAACAATCTTGATGTAAATATTCTCTTTCATATAATTTATATCTATCTCTATAAATTTTCTCCCTGAAGACATTTCAGCCCTGATTGCGTTATCCAGCAAATTTCCCAATATAGTAACCATTGCCACTTCATCAAGCGGCAGCCCTGCTGGAAGTCTTATGTTGCAATACATATGTATACCCTGGCTTTTTGCACAGGTCTTTTTGGAAGAAACAATTACATCAATCCCCCTGTATCCTGATTGAATATAATCTGGCTGGTATTTAAAGCTGCCCGTTTCTTCCTGCATATACTTTTTTAATTTTTCATATTCCTTTGTTTCTAATAGTTCTTGCATATAAACAACATGATTTTTGTAATCATGCACCCTTCCACTCCATAAACCGAAACTAAATTTCTCTTCTTCCAAAGATTTTTGCAATATATTATTATATAAACTTAATAAATCTAACCGTTTTTCTTTCTCTTTATTTTCCAGCATCGCTGAAAAGCTATAAAAAGATAATATTTCAATCAATAATAATAAAAGAAACATTGTTGTTTCTGAACCTGGAATTTGATTTCTCTGCATGAAATTCTGGAATATACAAAAAGCCAAAAACGTAATAAATCCACTAATTGCAGAAAGGAAAATCAAATGAATTTTCTCTAACATTTTCAGCCCTTGCATTTTTTTCTTAATAAATATAACAAATGCCAAAAGAAATCCTTTTGAAATTATTGTCCCATATACCCTAAAAGATTCTATCTTCTGAAAATAAATAAATTCCACTCCGGATAAATAAGCCATAACAGCAACTGTAGAATAGTCAATTAGTGAAAGAACAAATATATATATAACTATCAATAATAAAATCCTGCCATACCCATTGCGGTAAATCAAAAACTGCGCTAATAACCCAGTACTAATAAATAAAATAATTCTAAAAGCAGAATACACTTGTACAGGAATTTTAATATAGCCAACGGCAACATTCAGAAAAACAGTAACCAACGGTAAAATAAAATGACTTCTGGTCTTATTTTCTTTCATAAATGTTGTAACAAAAACAAAACACATTACCACTTCAATAACCACTGCTATGGCATCCAGCAATCTATACATTATATCCATAAATCCTTCCCGTATACTAACTTAAGTTTATATTTTGTAAATAAATCAATTGAAATAAGCACATTATAAATTATTTACCAGTAAAATATTTTTCATTGTCCATCTGGTTATTTTTATTGTCTAATTGGATTAACTACAATAATAAAAAACTAACTTCCTATTAATAAATTTATAGTACTGCACTACTTAATATCTTAAAATTTGATATTGGGTTATTCTTTCAAAAAGTATGAAAATAACTATATCATATAATATATATATTGTCCATCTTCTTCATATAGTATTACACGTCCGTTTCATAAAATTGTTACTATTCACGGCTACTGCCGCTCATAGTAACAAATAGCGCTTTCAGCGCTAAAATGCACACATTTTGCAAAAAACTGTGCAAAATGGTGCTGTAAAACTCGTATTTTTGTCATAAAACATGCCAAAAATCCTCGAATTTAACCGGCTGTGAATAGTAACATAAAATTTCCAGTTATTTTGTGCCAGGAAACGGACGCAGGGTTTCTGTGTCCAGCTAAATTATTCCATTCCAGGGCACGTCCGCACTACGTTGATATACGCAGCGACGCATAAAATCCCAAAGTACGGGATTCAAACGCCGGCGATGCCAAAGTGCACCTGTCATGGAATAATGTTTAGCCTGGACATGTGAAACCTGCTGTCTT
>JAAWKM010000003.1 GCA_022797375.1 Lachnospiraceae bacterium | reverse complement strand
CCATATGCCAGGGCGGGTTTATTCCACTCCAGGAAAGCATGTCGCAGACATGGCTTTTGCATGCATTGCGCTACGGTAACCCACGCAGCGGCACATAAAGCCCCTGTGCCCCAAAAGAAACTTATGTTTCTTCTGCCACACAGGTGCTTAAATGCCGGCGGGGTTAAAGTGCACCTGTCATGGAATAAACCAGCCTGGACATAGAAACCCTGCGTCCGTTTCCAAACACAGAATAACTGTAAATTTTATGAAACGGACGTGAAATTTTATTTTGTTGACGTAATTTTTTTATTTTGATAGAATTTAGCAAGAGAAAGCGCTTCCTCGAAAATAGCAGGAGGTTATAAGAAATTATATGAATGAAAAAATATATAAACGTTATTTAGAAACTAGTGTTTATACAGATGTAGGAATATATAAAGAATTTATATTATCTTTGCCAGATGACATACATTCTATAGGAATGCTGGTCTGCGGACAGATTACCCATCCATCTATGTATTTTACAGAGCCATCTGTGTATTTGGAAGATACTTATTATGGAAAATTTGCGCTCTATCCAAAGAACCGTTTTAAAAATGAAGATGAACTGTATATTACCGCCGTTTCAATGATTGCTGGGATTTTACGTTTAGATGGGGCAGGATTTACAAAAAACAGGGATGTAACAAAAAGAATTACGGTATCCTGCAGGCAGGCTTCTGTACTATTTAGTGCCATTTTAAAAGCAAAAGGAATCCCTTGCCGTTCAAGGGCTGGTTTTATGGATTTTGGTGATGAAGGTGACAGTTATATGGAGCACTGGGTTAATGAATACTGGGATTTCAAGGAAAACAGGTGGGTGCTGGCAGATGTTGATGGTTATTATGAATATGAGTGGCGTTTTGGATACAGCCAGTTTGATTTACCGCGCCGGAAGTTTGTAACAGCTTCTGAGGCATGGCTTGGCTTAAGAAATAATACATTAAATAAAAAGTTAGATGTGTTCTCACCTGATTCTTTGGAGGGTGTATGTGAATATTTGTTTATGGATTTTCATGCATTAATGAACAATGAAATATTTTATTCTTACCAGCCATTATATCTCCGTAATGGAATACAAGCATTGAATGAAAGTGAATTGTGTGAGCTTGATTATCTGGCAGAATTGCTGGCAGAACCTGATAAAAATATGGAACAGATAGAATATTTGCATGCTACAAATGAAAAAATGTCTGATTTGACAAATAATACACAAAACATTTATTATGATATTTTTTAACCTCATAAAGAAAGCCCTTGGCAAAGCACACTTCTATGCCACAAGCAATTACAAAAACAATGGCATATGTATGGGTTATATTAATGTGCTGGCAGTTATACCGCCAGCTGTAGAAGCAGGTCTGCCATATGTATAATTGTATACAATCATACAGTGATAATATGGAAAAAACCACAAAAAGTATAAAATTATTTGTATAAAATATGGCTTGACAATCTTATTAAATTATAAGACAATATGCAAGGTGCATGAAATATTGGAAATAATTGATAATATGGGTGTACTTTTAGAAGCATAGGGTTATGTAGTTAGAATAAATAGATTGGAGATGGAATAATGTTTGGTTTTGGCCAGTTAATAGCTGTTTTGAAGAAGAATCCTAAGAAGATAGTATTTACAGAAGGTGAAGACTCACGTATCCTTGAGGCGGCATCACGCTTGCTTGCAAGCAGTTTCCTGCATCCGATACTTATTGGGAGCGAGGAAAAGATTGCCCTGGCGGCAGAGGACTGTGGTTTTAATATAAGGGGAGCAGAGATTATTGACCCTGCAAAGTATGATAAAATAGATGAAATGGTTGAGAGGTTTTGTGAACTAAGGAAGAGCAAAGGGGTTACACCTGAAAAGGCAAGAGAGATACTTTCACAAGCTAATTATTTTGGTACAATGCTTGTAAAGATGGGTGTTGCAGATGCACTTCTGGGTGGTGCGACATATTCAACAGCGGATACAGTCCGTCCTGCATTACAGCTTATTAAGACAAAGCCAGGTAATAATATAGTATCATCATGTTTTATACTTGTACGCCCTAGGGCAACAGGTGAGAATGAAGTGCTTGCAATGGCAGACTGTGCAATTAATATAAGCCCTACTGAGGATGAACTTGTAGAGATAGCTGGAGAGGCAGCAAAATGTGCACAAATATTTGGTGTTGAACCACAGTTAGCATTTTTAAGTTACTCTACACATGGTTCTGGTTCAGGTGAGACAGTTGACAAGATGCGTAATGCAGCATTAAAGGCAAGGAAAAAATACCCTGAACTTCCAATAGAGGGCGAAATGCAGTTTGATGCTGCTGTTTCACCAAGGGTAGCACGTACAAAGTGTCCTGAGTCAGAGGTGGCAGGCCATGCAAATACATTTATATTCCCTGATATTAATTCAGGAAATATTGGTTATAAGATTGCGCAGCGTATGGGTAACTTTGATGCATACGGGCCTATCCTGCTTGGGCTTAATGCCCCTGTAAATGATTTGTCAAGAGGATGCAATGCATCAGAAGTATATTCAATGGCAATTATTACAGCCGCACTTGCATAGCGGTTTATATGGCAGATAAGTATTTGCTTGCACAGCTTGTACATCTTTTAGGCACTTCTATCTATATATATAGTGCAGACGGGCAACTGGAAGAAGAAATACAAGGAAAAAGCATTAGCAGTACAGACGGGCTTTATAGTATAATTGAGAGGACTGCTAAAGATTTTCCATATATAGAATCAGATAATGAAGGCATAGCCATATGTTCGGTGTGGGATGAAGAATCAGGAAAATACATCGTAACAGGAAGGGTATGCCTTTATGGTTATTACAGGAAAGATAATATCTACATACCATATTGTCCAAGGGAACAGTATACTTCAATTATACTTATATTATGGAAAGATATATCAGGAACAGGTGCTGGGCGGAATGAGCTCTGGGAGAAGAACATAATACCAGATGAGGAAATAACCAGGCTTGTCGCTAAAAATATTTTCCAGTTCCAGGAAGAGGCTGTACCACACAATTTTTATCCACAAGAACTTATGGAAATGGAGTGTATACGCAGGGGTGATATAAAAGGACTCCAGCAGAGCATAGATATGGCAGGCGTTATAGAGACAGGCAGGACATCTGCTGGCCCTGTAAGAGATTGTAAAAATATGGCAGTATATATAATAAATGCAGCAGCAAGAAGTGCAATTGAAGGCGGGTTAAGCCATGAAATGGCTTTTGTAATGTGTGATACATTTATAAGTAATATAGAAGAAGATTTAAATACACAGATTAAAATAGAACAAGCAGTGAGGAAAGCAGAATTTGCATTTGCAACCGAGGTGCATAATATAAACAGTAAGGGCAGTAATAATAATCCACTTATCTCACAGGTAAAAGATTATGTTTTTGCGCATATCCATGACAATATAATAATTGCTGAAATAGCTAAATCTGTCGGGGTATCACCAAATTATTTATCTGAGCAGTTTAAAGTGTATGAAGGCGTGCCCTTAAAACAATATATTATAAATGAAAAAATAAAAAATAGTGAATATCTTTTAAAATTTACTGAATATTCATTACAAGAAATTAGTGAGGCTTGTGCTTTTAGTTCACAAAGCAGGTTTAGTGATTATTTTAAAAGAAAAAATGGTGTAACACCATCAAAATACCGGAAAAAGTATAAAAAAGGGTGAAACCTGGAAAATACAGTAAAAAACGTATAAAATACAGCGTAAAATGTATATAGAAATATTTTCAAGTGTGATAAAGTACCGACAGTCAGCAATTGCATGCAACAGCCCAGGAGGCAAAATGCTGCTATAACGGCTGGCGGGGTTATTGGAGTCTGGAGAAGCTCCATAAGTAGTGGTTTCTTGTCATAAGCATAATGAAAAGGAGTGGTTTTTATGAGAGACAAGATAAAGGTAAAGTTTAATAATGTTAGTGACGTAAGTAAATTTGTACGAATTATTTCACAGTATGATGGGGATTTTGATTTATACTGCGGGAGTTACTGTGTTGATGCTAAATCAATACTTGGAATAATGACTTTAGATTTAAAGAGCATTTTATGGATGACAAGTAATTGTGAACAGAGTGATAAAGAAAAATTAATCCGTGAATTAAAGCCGGTTATCTGTGCATAGTTACTAAGAGAGGAAATGTGTGGATATAAGCACTTTGGGCATTACATTCTGTTGATTGTAATGCCCGTTTTTGGTATAATGTCGTCAAGCGGATATTCGCAATCCGCAATGCTTGCTATGCAAGCTATAGCTACTTGCTCATAACCTCATAACTGCTACGCAGTATACCAGCAGGAGCCTGGACTCCTGCTGGTACAAGAAAGTACCCGCCACTTATGCCTTTATGGCATAGAAGTGTGCTTTGCCAAGGGCTTTCTTTATGAGGTTAAAACATGTTATACTTATTTTGGAGGGTATTAGATGAACAAAAGAGTTTTAACCGGGGTGCTGGCTGTATTATTGTTTATAGCGGTTTTTGCAGAGGCTGGGGCGGCAAGCTATCATGAAGGGGATGTTGAAGAGTATGTTATGCAGCAGCTTGCAGCTGCTAATATACCAGGGGTTTCATTATCAATAGTTACATCACAGAAAGAAATATATAGTGTAGCATTTGGTGATGTAAAGGAAACATCATCAGACCTTCAGATAGGTGCACTGACAAGGACATTTACAACACTTGCAATTATGCAGCTTGTAGAGGATGGTGGCATAAAGCTTGAAGACAGAGTATTAAAATACATAAAAAACCCATCACAGGATATTGCATATAATACAACAATACAAGAGCTTTTATCATATACAAAGCCAGGAGAATACGAAATTGGACTGGCTGGCATACTGGAAGCCTATAACCTTGACACAGAGGGGGAGAGCCTGCCAGTCAATGCTAAATTTAACATTTTAGGACAAGTTATAGAAGCAGTTTCAGGAATGGATTATGCAACATACATAAGGGAAAAAATAACTGTTCCGCTTGACATGCAGTCAACATATACAATTGAAGAGGCAGGAAGCACATCAGATATTACACGTGGATGCAGGAATTATTTTGGATTGCCATTAAAGGACAATACAGAATATACAGAAGAAAGTTACTGGCTTGGAGTGCCATCAAATGGTCTTGTTTCTAATGTAAAAGATATGGGCAAATATATGCAGATGTACTTGTCTGCTGGTGGCAAGGTAGTTTCATATAATACGATGGAGTCCATAATGGGCAGCGGAGTGTATGCAGGAAAAAGTATTTTTGGAACAGACGCGTACTATACAATGGGATGGATATCAACAGAAGTAGATGGAAACCAGATATATTATTGTAATGGTTCTGTTGAAAACTATACATCAGCAATGTTTATAATACCTTCAATGGATATAGGGGTTGTTATATTATTTAATTCAGCAGATGCACTTACAGGCCAGAAATATACAAATGAAATAGAAGCAGGTGCAGTATCACTTGTAATGGGCGGCACAGCTAAAGCCGTAAGTTCAAACTCCTATCTAATGGAACATGGTGTAGCAGACATATTTTATTTTATTGCATTTGTGTGTTCCATACTGCCATTACTTATGATGGAAGTATGGGTAAGATGGACAAAGGATAAATTCAGTATAATACGGATGTTAGCCGATATATTATTACACATAGTAATTCCGACATTATTAATATTTGCCGCCAGTAAGTATATTGCGCCTTGGGAGATAATTAGAAAAGCCATGCCGGATTTGTTTTTTGTGTCAATAGTAGTAATAGGGCTGTTTTATCTTGGACTGGTAGTAAAAATTGCTGCATATATTATAATCTTTCTAAAAGGAGGCAGGGAAGAGAGGCTGGAAGAAGAAGCAGGACAGTATAGTAATAATTATATTGATGGAGATACAGATAACAGCATAAATGGCAAAGAAGAAGATATTACAGGGAATAAGCAGACAGAGAGTAAATACAAGGAGAAGAAAAGCAAAAAAGCAAATAAAAATACAGACGAAGATAGAGAAGCCAGGGAGAAGAAAGATAAGCTGGTAAAAAGGATGAAAAGCATAAAAGAAGCTGGAAAAAATGAAACTGGACACAAGGAAACAGAAAATACAGAAACAGAAGAAAACATAAAAGATGAAGGAGAAATTGCTCCAGAAACAGGAGAAATTATAATAAATACAGAAGAAACAGTATCACAGACAGAAGGTGCAGACAGAGAAGGGACACAAGAGGAGGAAACCATGCCTGCCGGGCAAGAAAATCTGGCAGAAGGCATTAAAAAAGCAAAGGTACATGGTACAGAAACGGGAACAGGAGCAGAAACAGAAAAAACCAGACCTGCAAATCATTCTGGTAAAACTCCCAGAAGATTTGTTGTAACTAATGATTCTTCTGCAACAAAACATGCTAAGGACCGCTGCCTTCAGGAAAATAAACGTGATAAAAACGTTAACAGAGGCAGTAAGGGGAATACTGATAACAGGAGAAAAATTAACAGGAATAATAACAGTGCCAATAGCAGCAGGGGAACAAGGGAAGGCAGCAGTTTTAACAGGAAGAACGACAAAATTAATAAAAGAAAAAATAGTTATAACAGCACAATTAACAGAAACAGTGCCGTTAAGGATAATAATAAAAAATAAATACAGGAAATTCATTTTTTGGCATTTAAAAGATTATTTTATAATAGAAGTACATTTTCATTGGGAAATGCTGGCATAAACAAAGTATACTGCTGGCAGAGTGCGCATTTTGTAAGTGAAAGGAGGGTTTGTATGAGGAAAAAAATAATTGCAGCCATTATGGCAGTTATTGTATGTAGTGCTGTTGTCCGGCCAGTAAATGTAAATGCAGGTGAGAGACCAGATATTGGTGCATGGAGCAGTTTCCTGCCTGGATTTTTTGATAATAATGATTTTGGCGGATTTGATGATGACAGCAGTTTCAGCCTGGATGATGAAGAGCAGGATGATGGCATATGGTATGATGTAGGGGAATGGGAAGATGATTATGACGGAGATGATGGCTGGTATGATGCTGGTACCTGGTATGATGATGAAGACTATTATGATGACGAGGATTATTATGAAGAAGAACTGTATGCTTCAGATATTGCAGTGAATCCAGACAAGAAGGAAATTAAAAAGGGCGGTTCATTTTACATCAGCCTTGTACCAGCAGATAAAAGTGACTGGGAAGGCTTTTCAGAAGAAGAATGGGACGAAATTTGTGAGGAGAATATTTACAGCATAGAGTACAGTTCCACAAAGAAGTCTGTTGCATATGTAAATAGTTTTAACGGCAAGGTGAAAGCCAGGAAAAAAGGCAGTGCAGTAATTAAGACAACAGTCAGCCTGGTAAGCGGGGAAACAGTTACATTTAAAACAAAAGTAACAGTAAAAAAATAGTAACCCATGCAGCAGCACATAAAGTCCCTGCGTCCCAAAAGAAACTTATGTTTCTTCTGCTACACAGGGACTTTAAAAAGGCAATATGTCCTCACATTAGACCAGTAACACTAATAATAGCCATATTGGATGTTACCATTTGTTTTACACTTCTACAATCATAATATCTTCAAAACCATATGGTAATTTGTTTCTGGTTTTTCCATTGGCAAAGACAAAGGCACCACCATGTGATACTGGTTTTTTTGAAATGGAGTTAACCATTAAAGTACGGTTGGCAACAAGAAACGCCTGTTTTGCATATTCTGGCTCATATGCCTGCCATTCTTCAAGTGTAAAATTAACATAAACCGGCCAGATTAAAATGCCATTTGTCTTAAATTTTGCAGGAAAATCCCATATATCACCACATAGTGCAATCATTAGCTTTTGCCCCTGGTATAGAAATTCAATTGTATGTTTTCCCTCTTTATAATGTTCATCTGAGATTTTGTATTCTTTCCAGCCTTTAGAAATACGCCTGTAATTATGTATAACTTTTCCCTTTTCAATAAAAGCACAGGATGAATAAATACTAGTGCCACATTTCTCTATATATCCAAATAATAAATCAATTCCATATTGTATAGTCATACTGCAAAGTTTCTGCATTATTGGAGAATCCTGTGAAATTGCAATCTGCCTGTCATGTCCATAATTCCAGTTAAGAGAATCAAATCCTTGCAGAAAGCTTTCCCCGAAACACAAAAAATCAGCTTTACTTTGCAGACATTTCATTGCTCTTTCTATTTGGGACATATTAAACGGAATATCATTATTTATAAACTCATAAGAAACTAATCCTATTTTCACAATATATCACTCCCATTCCTCAAGAATATATGCTACACCATATTCTTTGTATCCAATGGTTTTGGCAAGTTCTATAGAAGCAATATTTTCAACATGGCATTCCCATTGTGGGCAGATATCCTTTTCAATTAAATTATGGACTGCCAATGCTGCTGTACAGGCTGCATATCCTTTTCTCCGCTCTTCTTTTAATGTATTGATACCTGTATGCTGGATTTTATCCTCCATATATGGCATATCTGGCGCATCACAGACAGATAATAATTTATGGCCAGAAAAATATCCAGTAAAATATTCCTTACCAGTTTTTTCAATAAAATACTCATATAACCATCCGCTGGGATTTGCATTGGGATATGTAGCACGGAAAAAAGCTTCATAGAGGGGATAATCCTCAGTTTTAAGAATTCTTGCATTTCCGTAACAAGCCACAATTTCATTTTCAAACATCATAAGCTGCATCCTTTTTAACTTAAATTGCTGGTTTATAGCAAGAATAATTTCATCTTTTCCGTATTTTTTCAATTGTTCAATAAAAGCTTTATGTTTTGGTGCATAGGAAACTACGCATAAATTGTCATTTGCAAAAGTGTAGATTGTATATTTACATCCAAAGCCTTTTAGTCTTTTATCACGTTCTGGTGAACATATGAAATGTACTCCATATTTCAATTTCGTAAGGTTAATTCCACAAAATTGGGAATAGTAATCTTTTGTAATGTTTTCTGCCATTTGAGTGTTCATATTTACCCTCATTTCTGCGCTGTTTTAATAATCCAGGTTTGCGGCAGACAGCGCACAGACACAAACTTTACACGAACTTTTAACTCTTAACTTTTCCTATATTTTTTATTTTACCACATGAGCTTTTGCAATTCCATTAAATATTTTTTATCCTTATCTGGCAGAAAGGAATGCTGTAAATGTCCAAAACAGGGATAAAACATTTCCAGTTATACTGTGCTGGCAAACGGACGCAGGGTTCATATGCCATGGCATAGAAAACCTGCTGCCCGTTGGCAAAATGTGTACATAACCAGTGCTGAAAGCACTGCTATGTTACTATTAAGCCATAAGGCTGAATAGTAACAAACAGACGTGTAAAATAATGGAAAAGGTGTAGTAAATATTTAAAAATTGTGGTAGTATTATAAGAAAACCAGAATTAAAGAAAAGTGGGGGATTAGTATGCAGAAAAAATATTTAAAGTATTTGACTATGGTGGCTGCTGTATCTTGTTGCTGGGTATTTGCATATAAAAGCACTTCTTCTGCTGATGCAGGCAAAAATATAAAGGAAAGTGCTATATGTTCTGACAGGGAAATAAATACAAGTACGTCATCAGTATATGAAAATGTTAATGATAGTGATAAAGCAGACGGTGCTTATCCAAAAGCAAAATATAAATATGAAGTTGATGATAATGGTGATATAACTATATATCCGTTTTTGCAGTATTCATATGTAAATGAAGATGGTGATATAGCCTGGTCTGAGCCAGTTAAAGATATTGATAAGGTAAAAGAATATTTTAATGAAGATATGGTTGATATAATGTCAGATGAAGGCAAACATAAAGTAGATACAAGCATGCTAGAGGAATAAGTTACATGGGTAATTGTATGTCTGCGGTAAGGCAGCAGATATGGCAGAGGTTATTATAGTTCCTGGCTAATGCGGGATAAATTAATCTAGGGAGGGTAGATATGGATATGATTAGTTTCAATTCTCTTAATAATGAAAATGTTGGTTTTTATGATTTTCCTGTTTCTGTAAAAAAGCAGGCAGAAGCAGAGAATAAAACGGTTTCTGGTGAAAATGGCATAAGTGATGTAGATTGTTTTAAGGAATTATGTAAAAGATTTCCTAATGCGTCATTTGCTGTAGAGGATATTTCTCTTGAATGTACAGACCAGGAGTGGCTGCCAGAAAAATTTTTAGGTAATTCTAATTTAAAAAATTTTAGCAGTTTAGGAACAGTTAGCATTGCTTTTGATAAAAAAATTTTTGAAAAAGCAGCAAATGACCCTGTATTTATGGAACATTTGATAGGTTTTACAGAAAATTTAAATAACAAATGGGAAGTTTTAAAGGAAGGGTGTTTAAGTGATGGAATGAAATATATGCATGCAGATGTGTTTCTGGAAGCGGATGGAACGATTGGTTATAATATTATGGAATATAAGGCTCCATTCCGTCTGTTTGATTTATATTTTGAGCATGAAAATAGTCTGTCTGGATTGCAGGCTGATAATATTGCTAAACACATTCTGGAAGAATATGAAAAGCAGAAACAAGAAGGTCTTTTTGCTATGATGGACAGAATACATGAAAACTTTAAAGAACTAAATGAGAAAATAGAACATGACAAACGCCATGAAGAATTAATAATGAAAGAATATGAAAAGACTTTTCTATTTAGTGTATAGAAAAATCTATGGTATAACTGGAAACTGTTAATTTTATTATCCTGGGTTTTATTATAAATTTGCAGTGGCAGGTTCCATATATTATAGAACCGCATTTATTCCATTTGCTGCCATATAAATAATACTGCAGTATCTCCCGTTTGTCTGGATAATTTAGCACACAATAAAATTTCCAGTTATAATTCCAGGTTTGCCAGAAGACAGCAGGTTCCGCATGTCCAGTCTGTTTATTCCATGACAGGTGCACTTTAACCCCGCCGGCATTTAAGCCCCTGTGTGGCAGAAGAAACATATAAGTTCCTTTTGGGACACAGGGGCTTTATGTGCCGCTGCGTGGGTTACTGTAGCGGAAGCGTGCCCTGGAGTGGAATAAACAGACTGGCACTGGAAACCTGCGTCCGTCTGCCAGCACAGAATAACTGGGATTTTTATGAAACGGACGTGAATTCAAAAAATTTCCTGTTGACAGATTTTATTTTTAATGGTAATATCACATAAATTAGAAAATTAAGAATAGTAAATGCAGTGACAGGGAGGAGTATATATTTACTGGAGGCATAGAGAGAAGATGGATGGTGTAAATCTTCATTCTGTATATATAGAAGTAGCCCTTGAGCAGCAGACCAAAAGGATTTTATCCAAGTAGGCTCTGACGGATTTTTCCACCGTTACAGGGAAAGCAGTATTAATGGCTTTATTGCCTGCGTACTGGCAGAGTGTGGAACTTTTTCTGAATTTAGGTGGTACCGCGGATTACCCGTCCTAAGCGTTAAGCTTAGGATTTTTTTTGTGCCAGCGTTGCGGCACAAACATTACATTATGTGCAAAGAGCAGCGCAGAAATGAGGTAAATTTATGGTTAAAGGAACAGAGCTTTTTGTAAAAGCATTAAGGGCAGAGGGTGTTGACACGCTTTTTGCTTACCCAGGAGGGCAGGCTATAGACTTATTTGATGCTTTATATGGTGTTGATGATATGGAAATTATTATACCACGGCATGAACAGGCGCTTATACATGCGGCAGATGGTTATGCGCGTTCAACAGGCAAAACTGGCGTATGCCTTGTTACAAGCGGACCAGGTGCATCTAACCTTGTAACAGGAATTGCAACTGCCAATTATGACAGTGTGCCACTTGTATGCTTTACGGGACAGGTGCCATTAGGACTTCTGGGTAATGATGCTTTCCAGGAAGTTGACATAGTTGGTATTACTAACAGCATCTGCAAATATTCAGTTACGGTAAGGAAAAGAGAAGACCTGGGACGTATAATAAAAGAGGCATTTTATATAGCACGCACAGGAAGGCCTGGTCCTGTTGTAGTAGATTTGCCAAAGGATATACAAAATGGCATGGGAAGTGATGTATATCCAGATGAAGTAAGTATGCGTGGATATAAACCAAGCGAGGGAGTCCATGCAGGGCAGCTTAAAAAAGCACTTGCTGAACTTAAAAAAGCTAAGAAGCCTTTATTTCTTGCAGGTGGTGGTGTAAATATAGCAGGCGCTAATGAAAGCATGAAAAAGTTAGTAGATATTACAGGGATACCAGTTATTACAACAATAATGGGCAAGGGTGCTGTACCATGCGGGCACAGCCTGTACCTTGGAAATCTTGGAATACACGGAAGCTATGCAGCAAACCATGCTGTAAACGAATGTGATGTATTATTTTCAATAGGTACACGTTTCAATGACAGGATAACAGGAAAAATAAGTGAATTTGCACCAGATGCTAAGATAATCCACATTGATGTAGACCCTGCTTCTATTTCTAAAAATATAGTTGTTGATATTCCGATAGTAGCAGATGCTAAACTTGCAATAGATAAAATGTTAGAGTATGTTACACCTATGAAAATTAGTAAATGGGTGGAGCAGACAATGGAATGGAAGATGAAATACCCTGTAAAAATGAAAGAGTGTAAGGGTATGTCACCAGAAACTATTATCAGGTATATTAATGAAAACTTTGACAGCCCAATAGTTGCTACAGACGTAGGGCAGAACCAGCTGTGGACAACGCAGTATTTTGAACCATCCGGCAATGGCAAGCTGCTTACTTCGGGAGGGCTTGGGACAATGGGATACGGGCTTCCAGCAGCATTAGGTGCAAAGCTTGGCAATCCTGGAAGTACGGTTATTGCAATTTCTGGTGATGGCGGAATACAGATGAATATACAGGAACTTGCGACAGCAATGGTTTATGGGCTGCAAGTTATAATTGTTATACTTAACAATGGGTATCTTGGCAATGTACGCCAGTGGCAGGAACTTTTTTATGGAAAAAGATATTCTGGTACATGTCTGAAATACCGTAAAAGTTGTGAAAAGAACTGCCAGAAATGTGCAGCGGGAGAAGAAAAATGTCCAAAATATATCCCGGATTTTATAAAGCTTGCTGAAAGTTACGAAGCACATGGGATAAGGATATTTAGAGAGGAAGATATAAAAAAAGCATTTGATTATGCAATGCAGTTTAAAGATTCACCTACAATAATTGAGTGTATAATAGATAGCAGTGCAAATGTATTTCCGATGGTTCCAACAGGAAAAGGGCTTTCAGAAATAATTATGTGTTAAATCAATTTTACTTATAAAGTTTGTGTCTGTGCGCTGCCTGCCACAAACCCGGATTATGAAAGCAGCGCAGAAATGGGGGAAATATGGAAGTTAAAAAACGTTGGATTTCACTTTATGTTGAGAACCAGATTGGTGTTCTTGCCAAAATATCAGGAATGTTTGCTGCAAAATCATATAACCTTGACACGCTTACAGTAGGTGAAACACAAGACCCTTCTGTTTCAAGGATGACCATAGGGCTTACAAGTGATGATATGACATTTGAGCAGATTAAAAAGCAGCTTAACCGTAATGTAGTAGTAATAAAAGTAATTGATATTTCAGAAGTGCCTATACATAAAAAGGAGCTTCTCTATATAAAAGTAAATAGTTGTTCTGACAAGGATAAGTCAGAAGTATTCAGGATAGCACAGGCGTTTTCACTTGATATAATTGATTACAGCAGGAATTCTGTACTTATACAGTGTGTTAAAACTGAGGATAAAAATAACGATATGATAGCCCTGTTTAATAAAACATTTATTAACAGGATTGAAGTGGTACGCGGAGGAAGTGTTGCAATAGAAGCATTGTCACTTAATGACAGGTAAATATTGTGATGTTATTTAATTAATATGTTACTATTCAGCCTTACGGCTTAATAGTAACATAGCAGTGCTTCCAGCACTGGTTATGTATACATTAAAACTTGTATTTTTATGGAAGGCCGGACTGTTACATTAATATCCCCTGTTTGGGAAATTTTTTGTGGAAAAACCTGATATTTGTAGTATAATATTATAGCAGAATATAGTATTATATAAGAGTCTTAAATGAGGGGGTATTAAATATGGATATGACAGAAAAACAGTATAAAAAAGCTAATACAGCTGTTTTTCCAATATTATTAATACTAATAATATTAAACTTGTTTTTTATTATAACAGTGCTGTTTACAAGCAGTGGGACGGCAAGTACATATATACAGTTAGCTGTTTATTTAATTGCAGCAGTGGCTGTCGTGGCAGCATATATAACAAGCAGGCAGAAAAGGATTTGTTCACTTGTGTTGTACTCTGCAGGCGGGATTGTATTTCTTGTAATGATGTGTTTTAATTCAACACAGATTTCATTTGTATATGCTTTACCTATAGTATTTGCATATGTGGCATATCTTAACAAGAGACTTATGTACATTAGTAATTCTGTTATTATAATTGCATATATTATACAATGTATAAGGTTTTCCGCATCAGGTGAAGCAGATTATAAAGCTTCTGTTATAGGCGGAGTAGTAATTATGCTTTCAGCATTTGCAACTATACGTGTGGTTAATCTCCTGGATGTTTTCTTTAATGAAAATACAGAAACTATAAAAGAGGGTGCCAGAAAACAGCAGAAAACCAATGATATAATGTCTGAAGTTGCAAAGCAGCTTAACAGTAAGTTTGAAGAAGCATCAGAGATGGTTTCAGTATTAAGCAGGTCAGTCAATTCTAATGATATATCAATGAAAAATATATCAGAGAGTACAGAAAGTACAGCAGAGGCTATCCAAAGGCAGGCACAGATGTGCAGTGATATTAATGAAGCAGCTTCAAAAGCAGAAGAAAAGACCCTTGAAATGAAAGAAGACTCTGATATGACCAGGGCTACTATTGATGATGGGGCAAGGGTTGTGGAAGACCTTAAACGCCAGGCGCAGACTGTAGATGAGAACAACAGCAATACTGTTAAAGCTACAAAACGCCTTTCTGAAAAAGTAAGTGAAGTTGAAGAAATAGTTGGCAGCATAATGTCAATATCAAGCCAGACAAACCTTCTTGCGCTTAATGCTTCAATAGAGGCAGCAAGGGCAGGAGAAGCGGGAAAAGGATTTGCAGTCGTAGCGGATGAAATACGCCAGTTGTCAGAAGAAACAAAAGACGCAACTAATAAAATTACTGATATTATTAACCAGCTTATAAAGGATGTTGAAACAGCAAGCCAGAGCATTGATATATCAAGCCATTCCATAGATATCCAGAATAATATGATTGAGGATACAAAGCAGAGGTTTAATATAATAGAGGGAAATGTTAATAATCTTATAAATGGCATACAGGTAACAGAAAGCCTTATGAAAGAAATTGTAAACTCAACAGGTGTTATTTCTGATAATATAAGCCAGCTTTCTGCTACAAGTGAAGAGGTATTTGCTTCATCAGCAGAAGGGGTGCAGCAGTCAGAAGTATCTGTAGGGAAGATGGCAGAGTTTGAAAATATGTTAACTGAAATAAAGGCACTTTCAAACCGGCTTGAGAATGTATAAAATAGTTTAAGGGAGCATCTGTAAAGGATGCTCCAATATTGTTTTTATGGCAAACTGCACTTGTGTTTATAATAAAAAATTGCTAATTGTGTTCTGTTGTGCAGTTCTAATTTTTCGAGAATTGTACTCAGGTAATTTCTTACAGTCCCCTCGCTAAGGAAAAGCTTTGATGCTATTTCCTTGTTGCTAAGGCCATCTGCAATCAGCTTTATAACATTTAATTCACGTTCATTAATATCATATGAGGCATAGTCAAATTTAGATGCAGTATTTAAAAGCCCAGGTATTTTAGATATTATTTCTGTGCCAAATACACTCTGGCCTGAATATACTGCTTCCAGGGCTGGAAGTATGCTTTCATAATCCTGTTTTAAGAGATATCCTTTTGCTCCAAGTTTTAATGCCTGTATAATATATTCATCATCAAGAAATGTGGTTAGAAGAAGTATTTTTGCATCTGGATATTTTTCCAGTATTTTCTCTGTTGCTTCAAGACCACTTAAACCATTCATCTGTATATCTGTAAGAAGTATGTCAGGTAAGTATTCTCCATATAGCTTTACCGCTTCACTGCCATCAGTACCTGTTGCTGGCACAGTAACATTTCCAGAGGCTTCAAGAATTGCTTTAAGTGCACTTGTAACAAATTTATCATCATCTATAATTACTACATTCATTTAAAAATCTCCTTATTATTAATTATAATACATGTGGAAGTACAAATATATTTGGAATTTATGTTTTAGGAATTGTAATAAATATACAGAAACCATTATTGGTATGGATTTGGAGTGAACCATTTAAAAGGCTTACCCTGGAACTAATATTATTAATTCCTATTCCAGAATTACTAATGGATTCAAGCATATATTCCCTGGCGTCAGTATTTTTCGCAGTAGTGCCATTATCTTTTATGACAAGCTGGTACATTGCAGGGTGTTCCCTTAATAATATGCTGGCATCAGTTGCATTACTGTGTTTATAAATATTATTTAATCCTTCTTTAACTATTGATATAAATGATAATTTAATTTCGCGTGGTATTTCTGTTCCAATATCATAAGTAAAGTTTATATTACAGAAATTAAAATTATTTATAATTTTTTCTATACTTTCTTTCAAATTTACGGATTCATTATGCAGGTTGTGGACACTTTCACGTATACTTGTCATAGCCTGGTCCAGTGCTTCATGCAGGTTGTTTAAGGGTTCTTTGCAGTTATCATCTTTATTAACTGCCTTAATTGCACCAGTAAGAAGAATTGAACGTGAAAGGAGATGTCCAACATTATCATGTATTTCCCTTGCAATCCTGTTTCTTTCTTTAAGAGTTGCATTATAAATTTCATAGTCCTGTTTCTCCAGAAGAGACCTGTTCCTGCTTTCTAAAAGAATAGCATGTTCTGTGCTGTCATCCCTGGTTTTATTAAACTGGAATATAAGCCTGTTTAATTTATACTGTATATATTGTATATAACATGCAAACACAATGCCAAGGAATATTATGCAGCAAAGCCAGTAGCCTGTTTCATGGATATTAGAAATAAGGCTTACAACAGAGGCAGTGAGAACAGCAAACATATGCCAGCCAGGAAATGCAGCAGAGTTATATAAAATAAGCGGAAACATAATTGTAAAACCAGAGAATACCAGTGAAACTATAATATATATTCCAGATGACACTAGTGTAAAGTATTTATTTGACGAAAAATATGAAAAGGAAGACAGTATAATTGATAAGACTATTGCAATAACAGATAACAGAGAGAAAAACTCCATATTTTCTGTTAAAAGTGCGGTTAAAATGCAATACAAAAAAAGAATAATCTGTCCTGCTGGTGCGTTCAAAGTAATTCCTCCTAATGCAGATATACTGCCAGTACTATTTTATAGTGGTTTTTTATTCCCACGGGGCCAGATGGGCGGGGTATTTGACTTAGTTTAACATATATAACAGATAAGTTCAAATGTTACTATTCACAGTCCAGTAAAAGATATATCATTCCGCAAGCTTGTTTGCAGGAATGTATATATCTTTTACTGGACTGTGAATAGTAACGTTCAAATATGGGTTTAAAGAGAGTTATATAAATATTGTTGAATAAATATGGAAGTTATGATATTCTTAATCCAGGGAAGAAAGCAAAATTATACAGGTGGATTGGACAAATATGAGAAATGCTAAGTGTACAAGGTACTGTTTAAAATATAAAGATGAAACTGTACTGGTGTTTAATACAAAATCAGAGAATGTACATATAATAAAACACGAGCTTTTACCACTTTCTATTATAAATAAGGAACCATTATATGGAATGATAAAATCATTTTGTGCAGGAAGGGTAATGGCTAGAAACAGGAAAAATTATAACTGGATATTAAAAATATGTGGTCTTGCTGGTAACAATGAAATCAATATATGTATTAAAAGTGAAGCTGCTTCATTAAGGGATAACTACTGGATCTGCAGGGCAGATTCTAATGAAAAATGGAAAGATGTAAGCTTGTATAGAAATATGATGCCAACCCATATAGGTAAAGTTGCACTAACAGGGATTGCAGAAGGAAGCAACATAATAACAAGGTTTAGTGCTGGTGAACTTATGAATAAAGGAACTAAAGCAAAGTGTTTTTTAAGAAATGGCAAAAAAATCTTTATGTGTAAAGCAGAAACAGAAGAAGAGATAAATTCTGAGGTGATTTCATACTATATAGCAAAAGCGTTAGGATTACCAAGTGTGCGTTACAACAAAACAAAATATATGGGAATGTCCTGTTCTATCTGCAGGATAATGACATCAGAAGAAAATGAAATGGTTCCATGCAGGGATGTGCTGGAACATTATGATGAAACAAGGTTACATATTAATAGCCTGACATATAAATATTTTATGGAAACAGATCCATTAAATTTTATAAGAATGCAATTATTTGATTATATAACTTTAAATACGGACAGAAACAGGGACAATTATGGTTTATTAATGAGAAACAGGAAAGCAGTTGCATTATTTCCGGTTTTTGACCATGATTCATGTTTTAAAGGAAAGTCTGCTAATGGTATATATTTCCCATCTGGAATAACATTTCATAAAACAATATGTGTATTAAAAGAAATGTATAAAAGTGAATACGGGCAACTAAAACCAGATATAATAAAATTAAATGAATATATACGTTCTGGAAGTTTTAAAAAAATGTTTTTTGAGTATAAGACAGAACAGGATTACTTAAAAATGCTGAACAGGACAGCAAATTTAATATAATTATAAGTAGTTTATCTATATGCAGGTCCAGATGCAGGCAGAAATATATAAGATTGGAGAACAATATGGAATTATTAAGCCAGTTTGAAAACATACTTCATGTACTGACTGAATTTATAATACTTATACTTGAATTTATGGGGGTTGTAATTATTGCTGCTGCCAGTGTAAGGGGTTTTTATAATTATATAAACCACTCACCAGAGACAAAACGTGTACTTGCAAAGGGGCTGGCTGTTGCCCTGGAATTTAAAATGGGCAGTGAGATACTAAGGACTGTCGTTGTAAGGCAATGGGAGGAAATAGCTACAGTTGCAGGAATTATATTACTGCGTGCTGCCCTGGCTTTTTTAATACATTGGGAAATGAAAGAAGAAGATATTTGAAATGGAACTGTAATTATTCTAAAATGCCAGTAAGCATTTCTAAGAACAATTACAGTTCCTGTTTTTTAGCACCAAATTTTTTAATACAAAACTGTCACCTGTTTTCTTCACCTACAATTTTGTAATATGTTCTTGATGTAAGTAGAAATACTATTACATAAATTACCGCAAACACAACTATTGTTGCTATTACACATATTATATAAAGTTTATAGTTTGACATATTAAGCATTGCAAGCAGCTGTCTTGTCATAGGAAATGCTGCTGCAACATGGATTGTAGCTACAGCAATAGGAAGAAGGAATACAGTTCTTATTTGTGAACGTATGCTTGATTTTACATCTTTCTTGCTCATGCCAACTTTTTCCATTATAATAAATCTCTCCCTGTCTTCATAACCCTCTGATATCTGCTTATAAAATATTATAAGAACTGTAATCATAAGGAACATTGTTCCGAGGAATATTCCAAGAAAGAACAGCCCGCCATAAAGAATATAGAATGATGACTTGTTTTCTTCCCTTGATTCAACATATACTTTTACAAAACCTGTTTTATCATTGTTATCCAGAAGTTTGCTTAATGCCCTGGCACACTGTTTTTTCTGGTCTGATGTACCATCAATATCTATATGCAGCCCATAGTTATAAATATCAGTAATATTTTCTTCCTTTAGCTTGTCTGCAACCCTTTCAAGTCCATTATAATCATTAGTAACTGCAAAGTAGCATTTAGCAGCATTGCTTTCCAGCTGTGAAAATTTATTATCTGCAATGCTCTCTTTTACTTTATACTCAAGTCCAAGAAATTTTATTTCTTCTTCATCATACATGGAAGTTCCAAATAATTTAAGTTCACCATCCTGGATATCTCCAGCATCTATATCTGATATCTTTTTAAAATCGTCCTTTGTAAGCAGGTTTATAAATGTAATATCTGAAAAATTATACTTTATACCCTCTTCGCCTTCTGTATCAAGCTTATTGCCATTCATTATTCCGCCAATGTTTATATATGTGTATTCATATTCTTTTAAAATTTTTCTTCCTTGTTTTGCTATTTCATCTTCAGTCATTTTAATAATATTTGTACTGTCTGCAGGTTTATCAGACTTTCCGCTAATATTTAATTCTGTTTCAAAACGTGTATTTAATATATCTTCTTCACCAATATACATGCTTACAGTTGTTGAAACCATTACAAGCACCATTGTTGAAAGAATGCATATATTTGCAAGACCAGCAGCGTTTTGTTTCATTCTGTAAATCATGCCTGATACTGCTGTAAAATGTTTCTTTTTATAATAATAATTTTTATTATTTCTAAGTATTTTAAGAAGTGCTATACTTCCAGATGTAAAAAGACAATATGTTCCAATTATTACAAGTAATACAGCAACAAAGAAAAGTGTAAGTGCTGCTATAGGGTTCTGGGTTGTAATTGCAATATAATAGCCTGTACCAATACATAGAAAACCTGTAATTGCCATAAGCACTTTTGTTTTAGGCTCTTTTTCACCTACATTGCTGCCCCTTAGAAGTTCTATAGGGTTTGATATTTTTACCTGCATGACATTATAAACCATTACCATAAAATACAATATTATAAAAAGAATTAGGGAATTACAGATTGCCCTGCCTGAAATAATAAATTTTATACTTGTTTCAAACCCTAATAATTTATATAAAAACATCATTAAAAATTTATCAAATATAATGCCTGTGACAAGCCCACATATAATTATAGTTATGGAAATTGCCATTGTCTCAACGAAAAGTTCCTTTGCAATATGACGTTTTTCCATGCCTAGAATATTGTAAATGCCAATATCCTTTTTTCTTCTTTTCATTATAAAACTATTAGTATAGAATATGAAAATAAAACTAAATATTCCTATAACATTTGAACCAAGGGACATAATCTTTTTTACATCATTGCCACCTGCCATACTGGAGAGCCCTTCATTATAATATATTGCCTGTATATTATAAAATAGTGTAACTATAAGAATACCAGAAAGTATATATGGCAGATAAAATCTTTTGCCATTTCTTATATTTGTTGCCATAAGTTTGATGTAAAGCTTATTCATTTATATCACCACCTGTTGCAAGTATTGTTAATGTATCAGAAATTTTTGAGTACATTTCTTCGTTTGTCATATTTCCCCTGTAAATCTGGTGGAATACTTCTCCATCCTTAATGAAAAGAACCCTGCCTGCATTGCTTGCTGCTTTTGTGCTATGTGTAACCATTAAAATAGTCTGCCCGTCATCATTTATTTCCTTAAAAAGCCTTAACAGGTTTTCTGATGCTTTAGAATCAAGTGCACCTGTTGGTTCATCAGCAAGTATAAGTTTAGGTGAAGTTATAAGTGCCCTCGCAACTGCAGTACGCTGTTTCTGCCCGCCTGACACTTCATATGGAAATTTACCAAGTATATCAGAAATTCCAAGCTTTGCTGCTACAGGTTTAAGTTTCTGTTCCATAATTCCTGGTGATATTCCCTGTAATACAAGTGGCAGGAATATATTATCTTTAAGTGAAAAGTTGTCAAGAAGGTTAAAATCCTGGAATACAAACCCAAGGTTATCCCGGCGGAAAGCAGAAATTTCTTTTTCACTGATATTTGTTATATTCTTTCCTTCAAGTAAAACCTCGCCACTTGTGGGTCTGTCAAGTGCTGCAAGAATATTAAGAAGTGTGGTTTTGCCAGAACCCGATTCTCCCATAATTGCGACATATTCACTTGTTTCAACAGAAAAATTAATATTACTGAGTGCATGTACCTGGTTGCTGCCAAATCTTGTTACATATATTTTTTTAAGATTATTTACCTTTAAAATAGCCATTTTGAATACCTCCTGTTTAATTGCTTTATGAATGCCATCTGCTATCTGTTATTAGGATATCAAAACAGAAGGAAACCTGCTATAGATTTAACTTACATTTTTACAGTTTATCTTACAGTTTTGTAAGGTTGGGAAGGCCGTATTTGCCATAAAAAATTTATTTCCCACTTGACAGCTTTCTAATCCTGTGATAGAGTGGTCTTAGTTATATAACTGACAGAAAAAGTGGAGTATACCACAGTGGAGTATAACTTTAATAAGCCGGCTGTCTGGGCGTATGCCTGGATAAGCTGGCTTTATTATATTATCCTGGCATAAACATCAAAAAGAGAGGAGATTTTATATGAACGAAATCCAGTTAAAGTACGGATGCAATCCAAACCAGAAACCTTCAAGGGTATTTATGAAAGATGGAAGCGGTCTTCCATTTGAGGTATTAAACGGGACTCCTGGCTATATTAATCTTTTAGATGCTTTTAATAGCTGGCAGCTTGTTAAAGAAGTGAAAGAGGCAACAGGGCATGCTGCTGCTGCATCATTTAAGCATGTAAGCCCTGCTGGCGCTGCTATTGATGTACCACTTGATGATACTATGAAGAAAGTATACTTTGTTGATGATGACATAGAGCTGACCCCTGTGGCAACTGCTTATATACGTGCAAGAGGCGCGGACAGGATGTCTTCATTTGGTGATTTTGCAGCACTTTCTGATGAGTGCGATGTGGCAATGGCAAAGTATTTAAGTACTCTTGTTTCTGATGGTATTATTGCACCTTCGTATTCAGATGAAGCACTTGAGATACTTAAAAAGAAGAAAAGAGGTGCATACTGCATTATTAAAATTGACCCGGATTATGAGGCAGCGCCGCTTGAAACCAAAGATGTTTTTGGTATCACTTTTGAACAAGGCCATAATAATATTAAAACTACAAAAGAACTTTTCTCTAATATAGTAACAGAGAAAAAAGAACTTTCAGAAGCAGCATTAAATGATATGATACTTGCAAATATTATCCTTAAATATACACAGTCTAACTCCGTATGTTATGTAAAGGACGGACAGGCAATAGGAATAGGTGCAGGACAGCAGTCACGTATACATTGTACGCGTCTTGCTGGTGACAAGGCAGATAAATGGTTTTTACGCCAGTCACCAAAGGCATTGTCACTTCCGTTTAAGAGTGATGTGCGCCGTCCAGACAGAGATAATACAATTGATGTTTATCTTTCAGATGACTATATGGATGTACTTGCAGATGGAAAATGGGAGAATTTCTTTACAGAGAAACCAGAACCTATGACAAGGGAAGAACGTGCAGAATGGATTAAAAACATTGATAATGTTACACTTGGCTCAGACGCATTTATTCCATTTAGTGATAATATTGAGAGGGCACACAGAAGTGGTGTTAAATATGTAGCAGAAGCAGGCGGCTCTAAAAATGACCAGAGTGTAATTGATGCATGTAATGAGTTTGGAATTGTAATGGCATTTACAGGACTCAGGCTTTTCCACCACTAAGGAGGACAATAAATGGAAAAATTAAATTTAGAAGATTTGTTAAAGACAAATGAATACCCTGGCAGGGGTATTGTCACTGGCAGGACACCAGATGGCAGCCATGCAGCCATTGCTTATTTTATAATGGGGCGCAGTGAAAATAGCAGGAACAGGATTTTTGCTACTGAAGGTGAAGGAATACGCACACAGGCATTTGACCCTTCAAAGTTAAGTGACCCAAGCCTGGTTATATATGCACCAGTCCGTGTGCTTGGCAATAATACAATAGTTACAAATGGTGACCAGACAGACACTATTTATGAAATGATGAAAGATGGTTCTACATTTGAACAGGCACTTCTTACAAGGGAATTTGAACCAGATGCGCCTAATTATACACCACGTATTTCTGCAATACTGGATATAGAAAATGGCAATTTTAAATATTCCATGTCTATATTAAAGAGCAACAATGGAAATCCAGATTCATGCAACCGTTATACATTTAACTATGAAAACCCTGTAAACGGCGAAGGGCATTTTATACACACATATATGCATGATGGAAACCCGCTTCCAAGTTTTGAGGGAGAACCAGAGCTTATAGGGGTTAAAGATGATATGGAAGAATTTGGCTCACTTGTGTGGGAAAGTTTAAATCCAGATAATAAAATATCACTTTTTGTGCGTTATATTAATATAGCAGATGGAAGCTATAAAAGCAAAATTTATAATAAAAATTGTTAATATAGCCATGCATTAAGTACATGGCATTACAAATAAAAGCCTCCTGCCAGTATGGCATGAGGCTTTTAAACAGCTGGATATAATGGTTAAATTTGCATTTGTGAAAGATTAATTTCTAATCCCTCTAAAATACTGGATTTTATTTTATCATTAAATGTATATCTGTTGTAATTTCTTTGTTCAAAATTATAAACCATAACTGAATGCTCTGCCAGGTCTGTAATCCAGTATTCACGTACACCTGATTCATAGTATTTTGCTAATTTCAGGCAATATGCAGTCCATCTGCCATTAGGTGCAACAACCTCGGTTATCCAGTCAGGAGCACCAGAACATTTGCCATCTTTTAAAATAGAGTCATTACATATTATGCTTAAACCAGGTTCAACATAATTTTTTTTATCATTAGAAATATATACAGGAAAAGGACTTTTAAATACTTTGCAGAGCTTTTTATTTTCCTTAATATAGTTATTTATTTTTTCAGCAAGCCATGTAATTATTTCCTGCTGGCGTATGCTTGACGGAGGAATATAATACATCTCACCATCTATTAGTTCTGCGCGCTGTCCGTTTTTAAGCATTAAAATATCTTCAATTGTTTTGTTTTTATTATCTGGCAATGCCATATGTAACACCATCCCGGTTATTATTTTATTTTTGCATTTTTTACCTGGCTGTAACTGCTATAATATTTTATGCCATTCAGATTATTATAACTCCTTGCCCTGAAGTAATATGTTTTTCCAGATTTTAATTTTTCAGATTTAATCTGGTTTTTATTTTTTGTTGTATCTTTAAGCTTTTTCCATTTTCCATTTTTAGATGTTGCAAATTCTATTTCATATCCCGATTTGCCAGAAGGACAGGAAAGTTTTATTGTCACAGTATTTTTAGCTGTACTTTTAACCTGTCCGGTTTTAGCATCTGCTGGTGCATGTTTTGCATTTAGTGCATCTAAAATTGCTGATGCAATTTTGGCATGGCCTTCTTTAGACGGGTGCGGGTCTAAATTAATATTGTCCAGGCTGGAAATATCAAATTTAGTATTTGTAAGGTTCTCTTTGGCAAATAATGTATAAACATCTATTAAAGTATAATTATCTGAATTGTCTGTAAAGGCATTGTTTATTTCTTTAATATAGGTATCTGCTGAATTTCCAAGAACCATCACATCTTTGTATGGATTGTATATGTTTGTTACATATATTTCTGCATTTGGCGCTTTTTCTTTTAATATACTTATAATTTCGTTAAAATTTGAAGAAAACCCTTGTGCCTTTTCATGAAGGGTTTTATTATCTTTAATTTTATCTGCAAAATCATTAGCTATTGCAAGCATATCAATTAAAGAAGCATCCTTAAAACCAGCATAATAATTTTCAAGTGAAGAAATATCCATATTGCCATTGCTTTCTGTAATTCCTAAAGTTTCTTTTGCTATTTCAAGAAATGGGCTTAATAAATCATTAGAACCTATTGACAGGGTTATAATACCAGCATCTGAAAGTGCTTCGTCAGCTTTGCCAGAGTTAAGCATATTTATACAATCTGTGCTGTCACTGCCTGTTACTGCAAAATTAACAGGGTCTGTTTTTAAAAAACTGCTTACAAAAGACTGGTAACTGTCTTCCGGTGGTGTTTCCTGGCTGCCAGAATAGCCTGGAAGCCCATATCCTGCGGCAATGCTGTCACCTAATGCAACATATATGGTCTTGTTGCTTCCGGCATTAGAACACATTGTATATAACATCCCGGTAATCATAACCATACATATAATAAAAAGTAAAGGTTTAATTCTTTTCTTCATATAATTAATCACTCCTTTTCTGTCTGCATTACTATAAAAACCATTCCAGCCAGCTTTTAAAATAATGCCTTTATTTCATCCAGCCGTTTTGTTGTAAGGTTATAGCCCTGTTTATATGTCTGTTTTAGTTTGTTTATATCACTCTCAAGGCTTTCAAGCTTGCATGGTGGCCTTAATATTACTGCCCTGCCTTCTTTTTCAAGCCTGTTGCAGATTTCAAGTGAATTGTTATACTTTTTGTATCTGTACAAAATCCTGTCAGCCACTGCAGGGTATTTATGCCGTATAAGCCTTGCAATGTGCCTGTCTTTTGGCAGGCATTCTTTCTTATACCCTTCGGGCTGTGTCAGGACAATTAACATCTTGTCATTGCCATCTTCAATACATTTGTCAACAGGTATTGGGTTAGAAAGACCTCCATCATAATAACAGTTTCCTGCAATTTTCACAGCAGGAAACACTGCTGGAAGGGCACAAGTGGCATTGAAAACAGCATAATTTCTGTCTATATCTTCTTTTCCAAAATACCTGGCCTTGCCAGTCTTTGCATTAGTTGCCACTACAGTATACTTCCCTGTATACTGCATAAATGTTTCTAAATCAAATTTAACCAGTTCATTAGGAACTTTGCGGAATACAAAGTCTATTCCAAAAAGGCTTTTATCAGTAAAAAAGTTTCTTTTGCCTATATATCGTTTATCATTGCGGTAATTTGAATAAACTTTTATATTTCTTCCACTCTGCTTTGAAATATATGATGCGGCATTAGCAGCACCAGCAGATACCCCTATACAATACGGGAACATAATATCATTGTCAAGCAGGGCATCCATAACACCACAACTAAAAACTGCCCTGAATGAACCACCTTCAAATAATACTCCTGGCATGTCTGGTTTCCCTCCTTATTATTTTTACTTTGAAAATTATAGTATTATTCAGGGCAGTTGTCAAATAAATACAGGTATACAACATATATGGCCTGCAAATGTTTTGTGTTATATATAAAATTATAGTACAAAAAAGTTAAAGTAAATCTGGAAGTAAACAGTTATTGTATAAAATTGCGTAATTTACTTATATATTAGAAAGGTAATATATAAAACATGGAGTTTTAATTTATAATAAAATGGTTGGAAAAATATATATATTGTATAATAATAAGCCGTATTGTGGAAATGTAGCTTTTAAATGGATAGCCAGGAGAGAAGGTAACAATATTTTATAGAATATTATAGATGATATATGCAAAAAAAATACTAAAAATTACAAAAAAAGCTAAATTTCTACATTTATGCTTGACAGTAATAGTGGAATTATTTAAAATATATATTATTAGTAGTAAAGTTTATTATATAATATTACAATAATAAATAGAGCTAGATTACAATTATTTAGTAATATACCAGATGTGATATTTAATAATTATTTTGTCTTGTATAAAAAACACGGAAATTTAAATGATAGCACTATTTTATATTTGTGATTATATAAATGAAAGGGATGATTGGAATTATGAAGGGTAAATTAAAATTAGGAACTTTTCTGTGTATTATGGTAATATGTTTTATTGTTGTGCCGGGATGTGAAAAGAAACAGAAAGATGATACAGATAATGTAAAAAATACTGAACAGCAAATAAGTGCTAATAAAGTTGACCAAAGTAATATGGATGTCGTATTTGTAATGGATAAGAGTGATTCTATGATTAAATCAGATAAAAACAGAGTTGCAGTAACAGGTGCAAAAATGTTTTTAGATATGATGCGTGATAAAGGCTCTAATGTTGCAGTAGTTGATTTTGCTAATAAAGCCAGTGATTCCAGTCTTGTTAATGTGGAAAGCCAGAAGAGCAAAGATTATATAAAAGAGTATTTAAATAGTATCAAATATGGTTCTGGGCATACTGATTATGGACTGGCTTTAAAGAAAGCAGTTTCCCTTTTAGAAGATGCTGATGGAAATAACCAGAAAGCTATTCTTTTTTTTACAGATGGGAATTTATATACTGGGAAGAAAAGGGATAAATCTGAAGCTGAAAAGGATATTGAAGATTCTGTCAGCAAAGCAAAGAAAAAAGGATACAGGGTTTATTGTATTGGGCTGAATAATAATAACAAGATAGATAAGGTGAGATTAAGTAAGATTGCATCTGATACAAATGGCAAATATTATATTATAAACAAGGCTTCTGAATTATTAGATGTTTTTAATTCTATTTTTACTGATGTTGGAAGTATTAATGAAATTAAACTTGGTTCTGTTAATGGAAAAGGAAGCGTTTCTTTTAAAGTAGATGATGAAAATATTGCAGAGGCTAATATTATAATGCTTTCAGATTCTAAATTATCAGATGTGGAGTTATATAACCAGAAGGGAAAGAAAGTTAATTTAAGTGATGATGGTTATATTTTTAGTTCTGAAAAGGGGTATAGTGTCTTAAAGATTATTAAACCTGCTGCTGGTAACTGGAAGGTTTATGTTAAAGGGGTAAAGAATAAAAAAATCCAGGTGAACATGGTTTATAATTATGATTTATCTATCCAGGCAGATGCTGTTGTAGATAAGGCACAAAGAGGCGGGATTATTACTATTTCTTCATTTTTGGTGAATAATGGTGAACAAGTAAAAGGAAAGAAATTTTATAAAAAATTAGAAGCTGTTGCAAAGGTAAAATTGCTTCAGGATGAAAAAGAAAAAACATTTGACAATATAAAAATGAAAGCAAGTGAAAGTGGTTTTAAAACGAAGGTGAAGATGGATGAAATTGGGGAATATAATATTATAGTACATATTGAAGATAAGCAATGGTACCGCGATAGTGAAGTTATGAGTGTTTCAGCGGAAAAGCTGCCAGTAAAACAAATAAAGAAATTAACAAATATTAATTTAAAAAAAGGTGAAACAAAGAAAATTGAATTATTAGATTATTTTACAGACCCGGAGGGAGAAGAACTTATCTTTGATATAGTAGTAAATGGTAATGATAATAATTCAATTGATGAATCACTGGAGGGGTCTGTGCTGACAGTATCTGCGAATGATACAGGAAGTGAAAAAATAGATATTGCTGTATTAAATGAATACGGCCAGGGAGATATTGTAACTGTTAAGATAAAAGGAGAAACATTTATTTCCAAATATGGCATTATAATAGCGGCAGCATTTATTCTTATAATTATTATAGCTATAGCCAGATTCTGTAAATATATAAATAGTAATATAAGAGGATTGGCAGAAATCGGGATAATTTATGAGGAAGCAGACCATATTACCGGCATACCAAATGTAAATAAATATAATATAACTAATAGTATACGATTATCTTCTATTGGAAGTCATGTATTTACAGCAGACAAATTATTACGATATTTTGGGGAATATTATAGGCAGACTATATTAAATAGCGATGGTAAATATGATTCTATGGAAACACTGTCTAAGGAAAAGCTGAGACATGTAATTTTTAAGCCTGGAAGCAGGAAAGGATATTCTATTTTATTAAAAAATAAAGGAAAAAAAGAAATAAAACTTTTAGATGAAAATCATAATGAAATTAAGGGCAGCACTAATAAAATAACTATATCAACTAATGAAAAAAAGAAATTTGGTATCAAGGTCCAGCTTTCTAAAGAGAGCAGCCTGGAATTAATGATGGTCTATAAAAAGAGTGAGGATTAACTATATTTACAAAGACCAGATGTTTAGAATAGTTTATAGATATGTGAAACAGATACCCAGGAACAGGAGGATGTATTATGGCTTTAACAAAACTTGAAACAGATATATTAGATAAAATGAGTTTTGCAAAAGGTGGCGGTTATATGCGTTTTGCAGATAACCAATACCGTGTTGAACCAGCAGATGATGGATTTCTATTTATTGGTCTTGGTGGCAAAGGAGGGCGTGTACTAAGGGAATTAAAAGCAGGAATATATAAAAATTTTAAGTTTGACAAAGATAAAACCCATCCTGATAATATGGAATTTATGGCAATAGATACAGACCAGAATGAGTTGGAAAAATTATGTAATAGTAATAATGGAAAAATGGGGCTGGAATCTGTTCCAGAAAATAATGAGATTTGCCAGTTATATGATGCGGATGCTGCAGACCGTTTAAAACCAGAAAACAGGCATACTATACCAGATAATATTACTTACTGGTTAAATCCTAGAATGGAAGCTAGGTTAACAGGCGCTGGGGCTGGAGGAATACGCCAGGCTGCCCGTTATCTGCTTTTTAGTAATGGGTTCTCAAAGGTTAAAATTGGTATTGAAAGTAAACTAAGTAAGTTGCACGATGTTATAAGCAGCAAACAGAATGCTATACTGGATATTTTTATTTTTGCTGGTATTGGTGGTGGCACAGGCAGTGGTACAATTGTTGATATACCATATATAGTAAGGGAAATTTGTGAACAGCACAGGTGGCAGTGTAAGATTTCTGGTTACCTTATGATGCCAGATACATATACAGCTGATGTAACCAGGGCAGAAGCCAGATGGAATAATGTGTGCAGGAATACTTATGCTGCATTGAAAGAAATTAATTATTATATGTTATTAGAGTCCCTGAAAGGAACTGATAAATTTAGTTATAAATATGGTGATGGTTTTAAGATTGAACGTAGTTCTACATCAGATATTTTTGATAGTTGTTTTTTAGTAACAGGTAAGAGTGAAATAGATGGAAGTATGGGTGAGCCAGATAAAGAAAGTATGAGAGTTGTATCTGATACTGTTATGAGCCTGGTAAAAAAGAGCAAGGTATCAGAAGATGAGTTTCTTGTTAAATCTTTTATGGATAATAACCCTGGAGAAATAAAATCGACTGTAGATATACATAAAGAAATACCAAAAGATGCGGGTTTTGTCTTTAATTCAATAGGTTATGGTACTATTTCCCTGCCATTAGAGCAAATGTTTACATTTGCAGCTAACCAGATGTACCAGGACTTTAAAGATGTATGGTCTGTTAAAGCATCCCAGCAGGATATAGAAAATGAATTAACAAAATTCCGCCTTTTACCACAGGAATTATATGATGATATTTTTAGAAAATCCGCTAAGAATATGCTGGGAACTGGAGATGTTGAACTGCCTTTAAAGGATGAAATTACTAATGGTATTTATTATTCGGGTATTAAAGCAACATGGAGGAAATTTAATGGTAGTTTTATTGATGCAATAGAAGCTTCTGCTAATATTGTAACAGCCGGGCTGACAGAGAGTATAGAACGGGAACTGCAGAGTGTATTGCTTGATAAAGGAGTATCATATGTTTCAGAATTATTACAAGGGAAAATTTATGAAGAAAGTACGGTTAATGGAATTATAACACGTTTAAAAACAGAATATATAAATAGTGTCCATGATTACAAAATAACAATTGATACTGAGCGTGAGGAATATAAAAGAAAAAGGGAATATTTAGAGAGAAACAAGCCTGTTTTTAAATTAGCATGGATAAAAGATTACAGGGATGTATGTGTAAATGAAATGAATTGCGATACAAGGTATATAGTGTTTGATATGGCAGAGACTGCATTAGAACAGATTATTGCCCATTTAGATGTTAAGCTGGAAGAGATTGTACGGTATAATGAGATACTGGTATATCTTGGAGAAATTATGGAAGAAAACTTTAAACTGGCAAGAAAAAAACCAATTGGTGAGTCTTATGCAGTACAATTATTTGATATGAGCCGTAAAGATGAACAAACATTATTATTTTTGAACTGGCTTAAGGAGCAGGTTGCTGCTCCAAATGATGCTGTTAAGAAAGCGAGAGCAGGAAAACTGGTCCAGACTATGCTTAACACTAAAAAATTCTGGATGAAATCAGATAATGCAGAAAACTTCCGTCCAGTTAATGTGATAATGGAGTTTATGGAGGATGAATATAAGTTTTTAAGAGAAATGACATTAGAGAAGTTTTCAGTTGTTTTCTTTGGAGCAGACAATATTGCAGAGGGAATTGAGAATATTTTTCATATTTTAATGGCAAAAGGTGCATTAATGGCAAAACCGCATACTACATTTTCACATTGGAAAACATGGGTAAGGCATTCTTATATTACAATACCAGGCGGAATGGGAAGTATTCCAAATGCTATAAGGAAACAGGCCTCTATAAATGGGATTTCACAGGCAACTGGTATGGATTTGAATAATATTAGTTATATCAATATGATTTGTGGCATGCCTTTATATGCTTTGGATGATATAAGTACTTATGAGCGTATATATGAGGAATCTGTTAGAAATACAAATGGTGTCCATATTATTGAAAATGAGAAAGAGGATTTAATAAATCTTCCGCCATTAGTTTCCAAGGATGGAAGGGGATTTTTGAAAGTTCCAAACCAGAGGGAAATACAATATTTAAAAGAGTATGAAACTATGATAAAAGATTATTTATCAATAGGAATTATATGGAAGACGGACTTTAGTTATTATTCATATTTTATTCCAGAGGATAGCAGCCTGGATATGGAGGAAGTGAAGACATGGTGCCATGAAGTTTATTTAAAAGATAATCCTAAGCCGGATATGGAAGGATTTAAGAATGGGTTTGATAAAGAATTTTTAGATGAGAATAGAAATTTGAGAAGTGTCATGGTGGATATAGACAGATTATATTTGCAGAATATAGAACCAGAACAGGGATTACAAAGGTTTATGAGATATTATATAACATTAAAAGCAAATTTAGATGGTTTATACCACTGTTTTACAGAATGTATGCAAGTAATAGGAAGTGCAAATAAAAATGAAGAAAACAGACGTAAATTAGTAAAGGCTGCAGAACGTTATTACAATTATGTTTATATGGGAATTTTGAAGCATGCAGACCATAGTAGTTATGGTGGTATTATTGTATTGACAGACGAAAAGGGTGAGGAATTTATTCTTTGTTATGAGGATGACTTTAAAGATAAAGAAAAGCAAATGAGCATTTATAACGGCTGTATGGAGCTATGGAAATGTGATTATAATGAGACAATGCATGAAGCGGGGATAAATGCAGAATTCTTAGAACGCTTGGATGAATTTGCAGAGGAGAAGAAAAAAGACCGTTCTAAAATGGCAGAGAGAAGGGCTGACAAGGAACAGTTTGTGAAAAAGCTCGAAGCAGAGAGTAAATTAATTCTTTCATTAGATATGAAAAACTATTTAGGAGACAGACTAGAGGAAGTAAGGTATATATATGAAACCCTGGATTCTTTGATATAAATATGCAGGAAATAGTAATGCCAGCCTTTATCTAAGAATGGAGAAAATGTTTTAATGAATACTATTCGTCAGAAAATTAATATGGTGGCTGAAGAAGTCATAAAAAAAGAAAACAATAATATAGTAACAGAATTAAAGAGTAACTCTTTTGTTATTGTATACAATAAATATCAGCAAATGTATGATTTAAGTGATTTGTTAGAAACTGAATTATCAGAAAAGCTACATGGGAGGGAAAAGTTTGAGTTAATAACTTTATCAGGGAATGAAAACCTAAAAGATATAAGATATCTTATGAATAAGATGGCAAATGATTGTGTACAAAAATCTGTAACAGGGTTACAAGTGTTTGCAAAGGCGTCTTTGGAACTGGTGATTGCAGATAACCATTGTCCTATAGAAACAATTGACATGATTCATAGCATGGCTTATAAGGTTTTTCAAGAGGAAACTGGATTTAAGTTTGAATGTACTGATTATCTGGTTTTTGATTTATCCAGCCAGAACCAGCAGGAAGAGGTTTCTGCTGGCTGGTTAAAGGAATTGGAAATATATTATAAAAAACATAAGTTTATACCAGTTATTTGTACTGAAGAACTTTTAGTAAGAAAAGAAGACAAATATAAGAAAGCTATAAAAACAATAGCTTCTCTTATTACAATGGATATTTTTCATGAAAAAGATATAGATGTACAGCCAAAAAGACAGGTTACATGGAGATGTGCTGCTTATATAGAAAATGATAAATTGCGTCATTATATTGCAGGGTTATTTTATAAGTTTATGAATAACCAAAACAGATGTATGATGTCAGAACAGAGTTATACCAGATATATGGAGAGTTTTTTGCAGGATTGTGGCATAACTATAAATCCAGGGGAAGTTGCCAAAGAAATGAAAGGAATGCCAGTTAATTTAGAAGGGATAATACATAATAGTATTCATAAATTGCCTGTTATTAAGAAAAAAAACCTTATTACAATTGAAGAGATGATAACAAAAGTTTATGGAAATAATAATCCAATACGTAAGTATGCAGATTTAAATTATTTAGATATGCATATATCTGGTCAAAAAGAATATCTATGGGAAAAGTTTCAAACAGATATTCCCGGTACCCGTAAAGATGTAGAAATATATCTGGAAAATGTTATTATATTGATGATTAAACAAAGAGAAAAGAGTTTTCAGGAATTGAATGAAAAAATAGATGATAACAAAAAGATAAGAATTGAATTAAATAAGTATACAAGCAAGAATAATAAATTATATGTAGAAAGATTATTTAATGATTTTAAGTATATATTTCTATTAATGTCAGAAATGGAAAATATTTACAGGGAACTAACCGCGTTGAGAGGCCTGTATGATAAGATAAAAACACCGGAATTTAAACAGGAATTAAAAGATATAAAAGATAAACAGGATAAAATAATATATTTTTTAGGAAACAGGGAAGAGGAGGCTTTTACGTATTTAGATGAAGGGCATGATGATATGTTTAACGAACTATTTAGGCTGCCAGGTTATTGGAAAATGGGAACAATAGAAGAGGATATAATAAGGAAGATTACACAAAATATAAATTTACATTCACAAGAAATTTTCAGATGGCAAAAAAGGAAATCAAAAGAAATTTTTACTTCTTTTTTAAATAATGTCTGGAAGAGAAAAAACAAGATAAATGATTATGAGGCAAATGACTTCTGGTCTGTACGTAATGACAGGTTAAGGCCGCCACTGGAAGAGCACGAATATATTTTCATTAATAAAGGTTTTTTTGAAGAGAATATTAATGAAAAAGAATTGTTATCTATAGATTTTCCTAAAGCTGGATTAATAGAAAACTCACATCAGAGTATCTTTTCTGTTGAGTATATAAATATACATGATATGGATTGTTTAGAATTACTGGTAACGAAAAATATACATGGAGATGTTGATGAAGATGCAGATAATAGATCATATTAAAATAATAAATAATAGTATTGATAATGATATTATAGTTGAATGGTGTGGACATAGTGAACATAAAATAAAGGTCTCTGTTAAATACCAGTTAATGGGAAGGACAGGGTGGGCTGATTTTGTGGATGAATATAAAGACAGTATAAATCAAATGGTATCATTTCATAGAGAGCTTAGAGGAGAAAGAGGTTTGTATTCATTTTTATTTACTTGTAAAGATATAGGTGACATGAGGAATGAAATTGCTTCTTACAAGCTGGATAATATTATGCTTGGAAAGCCTGTTGAGGTTTTTTACCATGAAACTATGGAAGAAGACAGTGCTTATATAGAGTTTACTGAAGTTGAGGAGAATAGAGTGGTTCCTGCAAATTATCTTTGTATAGAAATGATGAATAAAAAATATCCAATAGGGTTTGATATACAAAAAGGAAGTAAGGTATTTGTTTTGAAAAATGATATTCCAAGGTTATATTGTAGCAGTCCTTATGAAAAGATGTACAAGATTATAAAAATATAAGCATTTTTAAGATATATGAAATTATAAAATAAGGAACATCAGGTATATGTAATATAAGATATAGAGGAGGAGAAAAGATGGGGTATTATGATGTACATTGTGCAGAATGTGGTTTTGTAACAACTGCAGATGAAATGGCAGTAAATATTGATTTTATGGTTAAAAAGTATTGTTCATTAAAGGATATGTATATGCAGGCTGGCTCATGGAGGAGGGATATAAGCAGATTATATGAAGGAATTAATATTGGCATGTATTATAAATTAGAGGATTTAAACAAGGAAGCAAGTAAAAGAAGTGATAGAGGGCTGACATTAGAAATAGATTGTGAAGATGTAATTTCATTTTTAGAAATAACATATGGAGTAGATATTCTGGATAAACTGGATGAAGAGCTAGATGATTCCTGGGAAGGGCTGGATTTTATAGATGATAGTTTTTGGGAAGAAATTGCTATATCATTATCTGAAAAGTTAAATGTGGAATCTACGGATATGGCCCAGAGAAGAAATAATATAAAAAAATTAATAAATATATTAACAGAACACAGAGAAGATAATATTTTAAATTGTAATATTGAATGGAGAAGGAGCACTGATGACCAGGGTAATGAATTCAATTCATGTTATGAAGTTGAATATCTGAATATAGGAGGTACAGCAGATATAGAGTCATACCAGATGGTATGTCCAAAGTGTGGTAAAGAATTAGGGAATGAAGCAGGCAATTATGAAGAATATGTAGTAGTTATGTTAGGAAGTTCAAGAGTAGGAAAAACAGCATACCTGGCAGCTCTTGTTGATAATCTGTGGGAAAATAAACTAACTGGAATATCAAGAATCCCATTCGAAGATAATGGAATGAAGAGATTTGATGAAATAATCTTAAAAAAATACAGGGAGGGAGTTAAATTTGAGAAGACAGATGAATTTAATTTAGCAACCATATCATTATTTACACTTTTATTTGGTATTAAGAGCGGAAGAAATGATGAAAAACGGATACTTGTGAAGTTTGTAGACATGCCTGGAGAGGCATGGGATGGTGAAGACAGGTTTGTTCTAAATAAGAGAAGAATCTGCAGGCATGCTTCTGCATTCTGGATGTGCATTGATCCTGCCCAGGTGAATCCTGCATTGGAAAGTAGTAAACATCCAGGTGATGGTAAGGATTTAATTAATAAAAATTTAGCAGAGGTTATTGCGGATATTAAAAGGAAACTTAGAATGATTATGGACCAGAGGGAAATAGAGAAGATACCACTTGCAATGATTTTAACAAAAAGTGATGTCATAGATAAAGGAGAAGGTCTGGAAGGGGATAAACGTTTGTTCCGTCACGAATTAAGTATTGATATGATATCAGGAATGACAAAACTTGAAAATATATTATTTAGTGGCAATAAGATTAAAAAAGAAAAATTTAAAAGTTTTGAAGAGATTGTAAAAGATTATGTTGTTAACCGGAGCAGAGTCAGGTTAGAAGAAAGTTTTGACATATTTAAAAAGAAGAATTATTTTGCTGTGGCAGCAACTGGAAGAGAATTAAAAGAGGTAAATCCAGATGGTATACCATGTACGCCATCATTAGTTGAACTTCCATTTATATGGTTATTAGCTAACTGGGGATATATTGGGATTGTAAAGACAGAATTAAAGGAGGAAGAAGAAACGAAAAAGGGGATTATTAAAGGCATGAGGGAACTTATTGGTAAAAATACTGAACCTGAAATGTATGAAAAAGACTGTGATATTAGTGAACTATATATTTAATTTGGAAGAAAGGGTATGAATATGCAGATTTTATATGGGAATGATGGTGTTAATTATAGAATACTGGCAGAGACTTATGACACAGAAGACCAGGTTGTGAAGGAACTTGGGAAAGGCCATTTTTTATCTTATGATTTCACCAAAAAGAATTACCCTGATGGTACAGAACCAGAATCATTATCGTTTGTAACTAGTACATTAAATGGGGCATTAGGAAGCAAACATATTTTGGTATCAAAATCTATGCGTATGGGCACATTTATAACACCATGTTATATGAGCCATGTACATATTATGGAAATCTATGATGGAATGCGCAGTTATACTAATAAAAGCATATATAAGTTATGTAATATGGAATTCATTTCATCTGATAAAGCAGAGAAATATGCAAATGGCAGTCTGAGGTTAGATGATTTTGATGGAAGAAGCCTGGAAGATGGCATAGATAATGAGTACAACTGTGGTATAACAGATAAAGCCAGGGAAGCTATTATCTCTTTGTTAGCAGGATGTGATGGTAATCCGGGAAAGGTTACAGTGGCAGTTGATGCTGAAGAAGAAAATTATAATAAAAGGGTGAAAGAGATAATACTGGATATATATACCCATATGCCATATGGATGGAGAAGCCGCTTTGGGTTTTGCAGTTTTATTACAATAAATTCCCAGTCACCTGATGGAGTGAAGCTTCAGTTTGTAGAAAGTGGAACACGGCCGGAAGGATTCCAGAATTTTTTGGACTTGAATATACACTATGATGAATATTTTGAAGAGCAAATGAAAAATGTCCGTACAGAATACAGGGAATATGTTTGCGGGTTTTTATATAAAACAGAAGAAAAGCGGCTAATGTTTTTCAACCAATTATCCCAAATTTTTAATATAGACAATGAAGTCAGTGGATATTGTGAATGGAAGAAAAATTTAGCTGTATGGGATGCAGATATTAAAAAAATAAGGAATAACGAAACAGGGGATAATAAAAAACAAGTTCTGGAACTTGTTGGAAGCTGGACTAATTTTATTGAAGAGCATGGTTCTGGATATTCTGCTTTATTAGAAAACCTGCGGAATAAAATTAAGAATTATATAAAAGAAAATGAACAAGTTTTATTATATTTACAAGATGAAAATAGGACATATTTAAAAATATATTGCAAAAACGCATTAAATGGAGATATAAAAACTCTTAAACAATGCAGACAAATATTAAAAAGATATGCCAGGTTTTTAAATTTTATTAATTGCCAGTATTCTGTTGGGGATGTTGAAAAGTTTATTGATGAAGTTTTTCAGAATGAAGATAAAATAGGTAATAGTGACATCCGTAAACAGAAGTTAGATAATCTAAATAAATGTATAAAGGATTTTTGTACAGGACCAGGTACTATGTTTTATAATGCATTTTATCAGGAATGGTCAGAAATATATTTTAAAAAGATTCAAGAAGAAAATGATATAGAAGAAAGAAAAGAAAAAAGAAAGGAGAAAGAGAAAGAAAGTATTTCACAGATGTTTTCCCAAAAAAGGCATTATGAAAAGGATTATAGTGGTTATTTTAAAAAATTTAATAGTTTTGATTTGGAAAACAAGGAGTTTTTTAAACAGAAAGCTGGTGAATGGTTATTAAATACAGAGATTGATGTATTTCAGAAAAGCTATGAAGATGAAGAAAAATGGTGTAATGAACATTTAGACTATATATATGAAGATAATATAAAAGAATATCTGGAGCGTTTTAAAGAAGAGCAATATAAACAGAAAGAAGAGCATTGGAAAAATATATTATTAAATAATAAAAATAAATTGTGTGATGCATTAGAAATGTTACATGGAGAAGTGGCAGATGAAAAATCTGATATCCAAGAAAGAGCAGCAGTTTTTTTATCAGGCTGGCTTGACGGAAATTTAAGGAAACGTATAAAGATAGAAAGAGCGGATTCTGCTAATATTAAAAAGATTTTTGATAAAATGGACTGGCTTATGGATTTTGTTGGAATGCCCCGGTTTAATAAATGGATAGATATTATAAATTTTAAAAAATGTAAGCTCCTTAATAAATGGACAAACATTAAAAATGTTTTTTTATTTATGGAATATGTAGAAACATTAGGTGATGGAGAGCAAGATATAGAACAAAACACTATAGGTATGTTATATAATAAAGAAAAGGAAAAATATATTTTTTCTGATGGAAAAGGAGAATTTACAATATCAATGGATCTATGGGATGCTAAAAAGTTAGCAGAATTTATCCTTGAACCAGAAAAAGGGACAAACCTGTCCCTGGATGAAGATACATTTATTAAAGTACTGGACAGTTCTTTATTAGATGCCCGCCATTGGATGCTGCTTTTTGACAAAGATTATAGTAGAAATATTAATGATATATGGGAAAAATATTTTTCAGGTTATGTTTTAGTACCAGACAAATATATTATGCAAATTAAAGATAAGATTATTGGCAAAGAAACAAAAGAGGCAAAGCATAATAACAGAATGGAATATGTAATACCAGAAAAAGAACTGCAGTATGAAAGAATTATATCAGACATGAATTTGGCAGAACTAAAAAAATGCCAGCAAAACTGGGAAATGTTAGTAATAATGATGCCACCAGCTCTGGCTGCATTATTACAAATGTTTTTAATAAAAACTTTTTCATATAAAATAGCAGGTACCGGACTATATAGTGCTCTTTTAATGTCAGTTGCAGGATTGGTGTTTATAGGCAGTATATTTATACCAAAAAATAATTCTCTTAATAAGAATAAGAAAATTTATAAAATTACAGAAGGGATAATGTTCTTGTTATTAGGATGGATTGTTATGGGCTTAAATTTACTGGTATAATATATATTAACAGGATATGTAAATGACAATTGATATTTTACCATAAGCTTGTGGGACAGTATGGAGGGAGGATATTATGAAAGGCAGGGTTTCAGGCATATTGCCTGTTATTGTTATTCTGGTTTTTGTGTTTATTGGGAGCCTGGTTCTTCCGCAAAGGGTAAAAGTACAAAATAAAGATATAAGTGCAGAAGAAAGAAATAATAATTATGAGAACACTGGACAGGATAATGAAGAGAATATACAAGGGACACAGTTAGTTGAAACATTAAATGAAAAACCGCCATTAGTTATAATTGATGCATCACATTCGCCATTTGGAACTGAAGAAAAGGATATGCAGGACGAAACTAAGGGTGAAAAATTGTTAAAAGACAAATTAGATATTTATGAATATGAAGTGACTTATGAACTTGCAAGTGCTATAGCAGAAGAGTTAGAAGACACTGATATTAAAGTTATCATACTTCAGGAGAGAAACAGGGAGAAAATCTGTCTGGCTGGACAGATTGTTCCTGAGATGTCAATTACTATTCATATACATAAAATTCCAGCAGGAAAAACAAAGGTTTATTATAAGAAAAATAGTAAGGGTAAAGAGATAGTGCAAAATATGTTCGGCCAGGTAAATAAACATTTTAAGCTTGAAAGAAAAAAGGCAGAGAAAGAAAGTATGTTAAAAAATATTGACCAGGCATTTATGCTGGAGTATAGTTCCCCGGAGAATATAACAAAATCATGGATTCAGAAAAAGGCCAGGGAATTATCTGTGGGAATTGAAAACTATTTTTTATAAAATAATAAAAGGCAGGACCGGCAGAGTGTGTATGCAGATATTGTATGGTAATGACCAGATAAATTATTGTGTAATTGCAAAATCTTCAAATGTAACAGAAAATATTTTAAATGAATTAAAAAACAGGGAGCTCTTTTTCTATAATTTTTCAAAGGAAGAATATGGTAATCTGGATTCAGAACCAGTTTCATTTTCTTATATTGTTTCATCATTAAATGGCAGTTTGCCAGATGAAATGATGATTGTAGTACAATCGCGGAGAATGGGAAACCGGGAAACGCCATCTTATTATACACATGTCCAGATAACCCCATTGCCTGGGAAGATGACAGATATGGCATTTTATAAAATGTTAAATAGGAAGTTTATTAAAGATATTGATATGATGGAATATAAGGAAAAAAATATTGATATGTTTAATTTTGAACCAGATATAGGAAACGAGGGGGAATACATATTTGATGGTGAAGGGTATTTAACAGAACCATCAGAAGATGCTTTGACAAAGACACAAATATATGCAATTTTGCGTTTGCTGTACAGGGGGCTGGAATATATAAATAATCCTGTAATAGTAGTTCTGGACAGGGAAGGAGATGCCTATAATAAACGTGCCAGGGAAGTTGTTTTTACAATTTATAAGTATATTCCACATGCCTTGCGTGAGAAAGTGAATTTTTGTACATATTGTTCATTAGGAATTTCAAACATATATGATATGCATCTGGTTATAGTTGAGAAAACAACTGATTATAGGAATTATAATAATGTAGTAGATTTGAATAAGGAATCTTATAATGAAATTGGTAAGGAAAAACCAGAAATTGAGAAAAGTATTTCATATATGTTTGAAAAGACAAGAAAGCAGTCATTAATTATGTATGATATGTTTTTATATGAAAATATGGAGCCTGGAGATGGTGTCCGGTTATTTAATGATATAGAAATGTACCTTAATATAAAAAAGCAAAAGCTGGACAGCAAGGTGTTAGAACAGTACGCAGATTATTTTTATGACAAGTTTAATAAGAGAGGAGGCCTGGCCGGTGATTTAAGGAAAAACCTTTCAAATGAGTTAAAGAAATATAAGCATAGTAGCGGGTATGTTGATTTATATGAACAAGAGTTAAAAAATATCCTTTATAATGAAGAAATTGATAAATTGTTTTCAGTGGATTTCATTAAGTATATAAGACTTGGTGAAATACTGGGGCGGAAAACTGCTCCGGTTTTTTATCAGATATGGGCAAATGAAAAGATTTTAAAACCTATTAAAATAAAGAATAAAAATAATAAAAAAATTTTATTGTCAGATATTAACAGGGTTGAAGAGCGGATTAAAAAAAGTAAAAACTTAGCTGGCAAACAGTTTTACCAGAGTTGTTTAAAATTATGTGATTACCTGGAAAGGGAAAGAGAAAAAATAATATAATAATTTATCCTGGTATTAACTAATTTAAGTAAAAGAGCCAGCTTATATATGGTTTTGGATATCTTCATACTGGAAATTTAAAGGAGTTACATATATGCAGAATTATTTTTCTAAAGAAGGGAATGTTACTGGTATTGCAAAGGATATGATAAAGGTATTTCCAGAATTAGGTTTATCATTAGAAATAGCAGAAGAGTGCCTGGAATTTATCTGTACACATCAGGAAATACTTGGAAATGAAGAGATAGTGGGGAAGAAAATGGCTGAGACGGAAATGAATGGCAAAAGTATAGTAATTGGAAATGCAGATATGTTCATTGGCATTAAGGCTGTAACAGTGTTATTTGTCTGTTTTCTGCTTAAATATGAACTACAAAAGGATATTTCATTCGACGGTGGGGTTATTGGTGCTATATTTAATGAAATAAAAGATAAGAATTTAAGTGAAGCGCAAGATTATATTTTAGGACGTATGGGTCTTAAAGGTGAGATTTTCAGAGTGTTTGATGAAACAAATGCTGAAAAGTGTATTATATTAGAACTTAAACAAAGAAATGGGGGAAATAAGAAACTGCTAAAAAGATACAAGGGAGAGTGTGCAAATAATGATTTTAACTGCTGTTTTAACCATGAGGGGAAATGTACTTGTCCAGAAACTTATATACAAGAAATGTTAGATTATTTTGAGGAAAATAAAATTTTAAGAAAAAAAGGCATGAAATATTATATTGTTTTTTAAGTTTAATAAAAATTTTGGATGGTGTGAAAAAGGGTATGGGTTTAATAATTTTCTTTATATGTTTATTTTTAGAATTAATAATTTTTATATATGTGTATAATTCCATATCATATAATATAGAATTATCTTTTTTAAAGTGTATTATAAAAATTTTATCTTATATAAAATATTATATACAGTATACTTTGGGTGCCAGTAAAAATAAAAACATAAAACAGTTTCTGGATAATAACAGGGGATTATATTATGCATATTATCCTGTGTTTTTTTTAGTAATAAATATATTATATGCAGCTTTTAGCAGTGTTATTCTTACTATAGCCATAAACAGCCTGTTTTTTTGTCTTATATCTGGAATTGCTTTGTTAAGTATCTATATAGAAAGTTTAATTAAATACAGGTTTATGTTGATTTCATTTTTACAAAAATTTTTTATGTTCTATAGCTTTTTTCAGGAGAAATTACATGAGGAGAAGACCGCTGGTGGAATAACCAGAACAAAGAAACAAAAAATAAAAATAAATGTCAGTAAAAGGGAATTTATTGCTATATTATTAATGTCAGGCAGTGCAGCTGTAATGTTATATTTTTATTTAACAGATATTTATAAAATATTTACTGGTAAAAAAGAAATGGATTTTTCTAGTGTAAGTTCATATAGTATATTACCATTAGATAATAAAGTTTTTATAATTGCATTTGTAATATTTATTATAAGTATTATGGTAATATTGTATGGCAGTGCAACAGAGAGGGATGGATTAAAGAAGAATATTAGTACAAAGATAAGGACTATTATACAGAAAATAACCAGCAAATGGAAAAAGGAGAATATTAATAGCATATATCTGGCACCAGAGATAAAAAAATTAGAAAAACCAGTTAACAGTTTATGCCAGAAGTTAGGGATAGATTATGTAAATATTTTAGTGGATGAAAACCTGAAACAGCCTGCAGTTGCAAAATCTATAGCGCCACCAACAGTTATCTTACAAAAAGAATTTGTAGAACAATTTGTTTTAGAAGAAGAAACAGGAAAACTTATGTTTGTAATCGGACATGAATTAGTCCATATAAAATATAAAGATACACCAGGAATGAAGCGGGAGTCGATTAAGGCATTTATAATTTTATCCATACTGGCAATATGTGGTTTTAAGCTTGCATTTATGTGTCTGTATTCTGGTTTAGATATTATAACATTTTTTATTGCTTTTATAGAATTAGCTATTTGTATAATAATGTCTACAATGTGTGACCCAAGATACTGGAGGCAGGTAGCAGAACTTAGGGCTGACAGAATTGGACTTGAAGCATGTGGGGGAAATACAGACACATTCAGGTCAGTTATGAAGCAGTTAGGTGAGGATGACAAGGCGGTTAGCTGGAAGGAAGGGCTTTTAAGATGGTATTTGATGCTTTATGAAGATATGGATGAACATCCACATATAAAAACAAGGATATATGAGACTGGAAGAGGAAAGAAATGGTGCTGGAAGGAGTATTTGCGTTATTGCTGGCTTATGATGTGCAATAAATTAAAGGGCAGGGGCTGGAGATTATAAAGTTTTAAATGCAGAAGAAAAATATTAAATAAAAAAATTTAAAAAAGTGCTAAACTTTTTTTTAAAATAGACGAAATACTTTACAAGAGTTATATATAGTATATATGAATTCTCAAATGCAGATTCAGCCTGGCATAATAGTACTGTTATTGTATGGTATATTAGTATGGTCCAGGACAATTATGTGAAACAGGCAACAGTGTACAGGATAACAGGTATAGTATAATTTGTAAAACATATACATACAAAAAGGAATATTTGCATACAGTTGTATAGGGTGCCGTACCACCTTTTAGGATTGTAGTGTATGTATTGCTGGATTTGTGATAAGTATATATTTAACAGATTGTTGTATCATGTTAGTCAGTAATATATGTAAGGCTAGTAATTGCAACTAATATTTTTGGGTAAAAGATTTTAGTGGCAGGAGATACCAAGGGGCATTGGCATCTTAAGCATATACCTTTTTATACTGCTTCTGTATAATCTGTTGCATGTATATACACTATAAGGTGTATAAATATACTTATTGCAGGTGGAAGGGCAACACCTGCAATATGGTTTATAGACATTAAATGATGCATACTGGTACAAAATGTATAATAGCATATTCTGCTTTATTTTTGAGGGAAAAGGTGTGAGGCAGTTTTATGTTTTTTGTTTGTATTTTGAATGTATTAGTTTATAGTGTTTAGCAGGCTTATCTGGCATTGTTGTATCTGGCACTTATCATGCATGTTATTTGTTTTGTATGGTAAAGGCATATTTTTATTCTGTTAAAATACTTTTTGTATAACTCTTTGGATAGAGGATATTATTTCTATTATATAATACATATATAGAAGTATTTTATCCAGGCCAGAGGGATTCTGGCTGATGGATGGATTAACACAAGGACGTATAACATGTAAGGTAATTACAAGGAGGTATTCATTATGAAGATTAAGAGAGTATTACAGGGGACTGCTTTAACAGCCCTTGCAGCCGCAGCATGGATGGGCGCTGGCTCTGCAGATGCATCAGCATCAGCAACTGCTACAGGAATTACAGCAGATGCTAATGGTAACTATGTATTAAATGTTACAGGTACTGGCAAAGAAGTTATGGTTGGTGTAGCAAAAGTAAGTAAATCTGGTGTAGCAAAAGTAGCTTCTTGGGATGTGTATGATGGAACAAGTGCTACTGTTGATTTATCTAAATTAAATACTACAGTAGATAACTATATTGCTATTAAAGATAATGATGAGAAAGTAACATTTATTGGAATTGCTGCTGCATCAAAGAAAAATACAATAGCATTTAATGCAGCAACAGGAAAAATAACAGAGGTTAAGACTAAAGTTGGTACTACTGATGGAACAGCTGCAGAGGTACAGTACAGGACAGCAACTAGTAACTGGTCAGCTGCCACAGCTTTATCTGCTATAGATTTAGCAAAATACCAGTACCAGGGTGCTACATTATATGTAAGAGTTCCTTCTAGTTCAACTGCTACAGTTGGAACACCTTCAGTAAAATTTGAAGATACAGAGTATAATGTATCACCTGTAGGAAGCCTTCCAAGTAAAGAGACAAAACTTAACATTGCTAAACAGGCTAATGGTCCAGCTGTTACTTTAGATTATACAAAGGGTACAGCAAAAGTTAAAAAAGGTACAGAATACCGTGTTGTTGGTTCTTCTATTGTATCAGGAGCAGCAGTAGAAGCAAATGGTTCTACATTAGACGTTGCTACAGTTTTAGCAGCTAATGATGCAGAAGGCGTATTAGAAGTACGTACAGCAGCTAAGGTAGATACTAATGTTAAGAAATGTAAAGTAGCTTCAAAGTGGACACGTGTTCTTATAGAGAAACCTAAGACATTTACAGAAGTTGCTGGTGTTATTACTACTAATACTGCTGCAACAACTGGTGAAGCTCTTGCTACAGTTACAACTGGTGGTGCTACTGCAATAAAGGTAGAATATACTACTAAGAAAGTTAAAAATGTTGAAACTAAGAATGGTGTTAAGCTTACAAACTCATCAGCACTTGCTTACCAGTATTTTGTAGGGAGTGCAGCACCAACTGCTGATACAGCTGCAAAAGATATTAAGACATTAAAGGCAAAGGGAACTAGAGATGTTGTAGCTAATATTGTTACAACTGGCAATACAAAGATTTATATCCGTGTAGCTGGTGATAAGAAAGCTAAAAGATGGGTTGGACAGTGGGCAGAACTTGTTGCACTTCCAGAAATCAAATAATTAGTTATTTGTAATTTTATTATAATGTCTGTTTTATAATATAGCAGGGATTACAAATATATTTATTAAATATTTTAGCCAGATTATTGGTTGTTTTATATTTAAACAAGAAGAGAGGATTGTTAAAACGGTCCTCTCTTCATGTATATAATGGTTTAGTTTTTTACAAAAGATGTGTTATAGCCATCTGTTTTGTGTACAATGGTATTGGCAAATAAGATAACATAGAAATGAGGAAAGATTAGATGAAAAGAAAATATTATTATATAGGTTTATTAATATTATCCATAACCAGCCTGGCTGGCTGCACTAAGGAAGGAAATGTTAAAGAAGTTACAAATTCTTTAGAAGTAACGTATAATATGGATAGTGGTTTCCTTGAAGGTGAAGGAGTAAATTACCAGATAGATAATGAGAATGCAACTGTTGCAGGACGCTGTGACATGGATATAGAGGATATAAAAATACCAGATAAAATTAATTATGAGAATAAGGATTATCCTGTTGTAAAAATTGCAAGCAGTGCTTTTGAATCTGATTTATCTCTCGTAAATTTTACAGCAGGTGCTAATATTACAGAGATTGAAGATAGTGCATTTTATTCATGTGATACATTAAAAACGGTTGATTTAGGAAATTCTGTAAAAAAGATTGGTAAGGATGCTTTTGGTGGCTGTTCTGAATTAAAAGAAGTGAAGGGTTCTGGTGCGCTGGCTAGCATTTCTGACAATGCATTTAGTAATTGTTATTCATTAGAATATATTTTTATATCTAAAACTGTGGAAAGTATGGGTGCTGAAATATTTTCAGATTGTGACGGGCTTAAGGAGTGTAAACTGGAAGAAGGATTATCCTTTATTGGACAAGGGATGTTTACTAACTGTACATCTCTTTCTGAGATTAAACTTCCAGATTCTATAACTACCATTAATGAAGAAGCATTCTGGGGATGCAGTTCTATGGAGAGTATAGAACTTCCAGACAGCCTGGTTGTTATTGGTGATAAAGCATTTTATGATTCTGCAATTAAGACGTTAAAACTTCCGGATGGCATAACAGGAATTAAGTTTGATATGCTTGATGGAATGGCTGATTTAGAAAGTATTACAGTGCCTTCATCGAAGGAGGATGTGTATAAAGAACAGTTTTATGAATATGGAATTGAAATAAATGTTTATTAATATTGTGCCTGTCTATTCACATTTTATGGTAAAATGCCGAAAATATATTATAAGAGTTTTACCAGAGTTATTATAAAGGGGGTATTATTATGAAGATTAAAAGGGTATTGCAAGGAACTGTCCTGACGGCTTTTGCTTCTATAGCTTGGTATTGTGCTGGTTCCGCTGGTGTGTCAGCAGCAGTAAGTATCCAGGATATTACATTTGATGTTGATAGCAACAGTTTAGATGTAAGGTTTGATGGTCCAGAACTTATGGCTGGTGTAGCTAAAGTGGATAGTAATAAAAAAGCTAAGGTGGCAACATGGGATGTATATGATGAGAGTGATAAGGAACGTAGTGCTAATAAAGATAGTATAAAAATAGACTTATCAAAGCTTAACGTCATAAAGGACAATTACATTGCAGTTATGACAAATGATATGGAACAGCCACTTTATTTAAAACTGGCTAAGACAGCTAAGAGGAATGTTGTGACATTTTATGCACATACAGCTAAGATTAACCAGTTTAAAGCAGATGGTACAGATATACAGGAAATTGAATATAGAAGGCTGACTGATTCATGGGGAGAACGTTATAATATATCAGAGCTGGATTTCTCTGGATACCAGTACCAGGGTGCTACTTTGTATGTCAGAGTGCCAGGAGTTAATAAGCTAAAAGATATAAGTGGCAGTGCTTATGAAGATTTGAAGGACGGTACAGTAGATATAAATACTGTTAAAGGAGCAGCAGCAATTAATGTAAGTGTATATAATATAGGAAGCCTTCCAGGCAAGGAGATAAAGCTTAATATTGCTAAACAGGCTAATGGTCCAGCTGTTCCAGCTGATTATAAAAAGGCTACAGTGACAATAAATAAAAATTTAGAGTTCCGTGTTATAAAAGAGTCAGGTATTGTTTCACATGCGGCAATTGGTTCAAAGGAGATTAAAAGTGTTGAAGAGCTTTTGGGCAAAGACGGTTCTGTACCAGAGGCATTATCTGGAATAATAGAAGTGCGCAGATGTGCTGTAACTACAGGCAGGGGCAAATGTGCTTCAAAATGGACGCGTGTTAAAATAGAGAAACCTAAAGAACTTCTGCTTGACAGTTCCAAAACAGAGAATATCAATGCAGCAACAGTAGAAAAAACAGTTAATATTTCAACAACAGCAGGGGCTGTTATTGAAGCGGGATATAAGCTTAATAGCAAAAAGACAGCTGTCACACATTTATTCCTTACAAATAAGAGTGAAGATATTTATGAATATTTTATAGGAAGCAGCATTCCTGAAACTAATACTTCAGGCGTAAAGTCTATAGCCAAAGGAAAGACAGTAAGTATTAAACAGGACGATGTAAATGGAAAGAATATATATATCCGTCTGGCTGGTGATAAAAAGGTTAAAAGATGGGCAGGAGCATGGAAAGAGGTTGGAACTAAAATTACTATTCCTAGTGTCACAGCTTCTAAGTAATAATCTGTATTATTTGGTAGTGTTTCTGGCGAGTGTTAATTAAAAGGGGGTAATGTTATGAGGATAAAAGGATTATTACAGGGAATAGCTGTTATTGCAACCGCAATAGTGGCATGGTCTGGCGCAGGCTCTGCTAATGCCTCAGCGGATATTGGTATAAATGCTGTAAGGGTTGATACAGAGGAACAACAGGTTATTGTAACGCCAAAAGCAAGTGATAAAGAAGTGTTATTTGGTATTGCTAAAAAGGGCTATAACAGAAAAACTGGCAAAACAATTTTTAAGGTAACGGCATGGGATGTACATGATACTAATGGGACGGGTGAGGTTAAAATTGATTTATCTAAACTGAATGCTACAAAAGAGAATTTTATTGCAGTTATGACAGGTGATATGGATAAACCATTTATTATTAAAATTCCAGCAGCGGATAAGGTTAATATTTTGACTTATAATGCTGAAAAACACGAGCTGGATTATAAAGCTGGCATCAGCAGGAGAGATGCTATAGCAGTAAAGTCTTTTGAATACAGGATACCAGGCGGAAAATGGTCAGAACCACAAGAAATGGATAATGGTGTAAAAAAGGATATTTTTGAGGAATACCAGTACCAGGGAGCATCATTATATATAAGGACTTGTGCAAAAAATGAAACAGAGTTAAAGCCTGATACTTATTATTCTAATGTATATGATGCAAATAACCTTGATAATAAGCTTGAAGTATATGTTTCTGGGACATTGCCAGGCAAGATAGCAAAACTTAATATTGCTAAACAGGCAAACGGGCCTGCTGTTTCTGTACAGTATACAGCAGGTACTTTAACACTTCCAAAAGCGGCTGAGTACCGTGTGCTTATTAAAGACCAGAATAACGTATATAGTTTTAAAGAGTTTGATGTTATGGAAAACGGCCAGGTGACTGGAAAGGAAACAGTAGTATTAACAAATGCTTCAAGTGTCACAAAGGGTGTCAGGATTGATACAATACTTGGTACAGAAAGTAATCCTGCAACATCAGGTGCAGCGGGTATATTAGAAATCCGTACTAAGGCAAAAGAGAATAGTTCTTCGCCTAAAAAAGCAAGATGTGCTTCTAAATGGACGCGTATAAACTTAGAAATTACAGCACCTCTTACAGATGATGAACTTGGCGGAGCTGCTATTATAGCAACATCAAGCGTTGTGGGTGAAGCTGTAAGTGGTGGTGCTGGCATTGTAAATGCTATAATAGTTGATGATGGTAGAAAAGTAGTGTCAGTGCAATATGGAGATTCATCAAAAGGGACAGATGGAAAATGGAAAGGGACAATAAGATTTACTAATATAGGCAGTGATGATTACCAGATTATTGCTTCTGCAGAAGAAGTAACAGATGTTACAAAACTACAAACAGGAGCAAAAGTATTAGCAGCAGGAAATGTTTCAACTAAAATAGTAAATTTAACTAATGTTGAAGATGGCAGTTATATTTATATACGTAAAGCTGGTAACCAGAGCCAGAAGAAGTGGGTTGGCGTTTACAGGCTGTTTGGAAGGGCTGATATTCCTAAGAAATGACGGTTTTTGACTCAAACATCATAGTATTTTGGGATATAAATTATTAAGTGCATGATAAAAAGGACACAGGAAAGGTTATACCTATTTCCTGTGTCCTTTTTTAAGCAAACACAAGATAACTGGAAATTTTATGAAGCGGATGTGTAATTATTACGATAGTGTAACTTTACTTGGGTATATGATAACTTATATATATTGTATTATTTTTTAAGCATGATGTTATATTTGGGTTTCTTTAATTTACTTATTTTCAATTAATACGCTTTAAGTCAAAGAAATTAGCTGGTCTGACAATTGTAACAAGGAAAACATCTTCTTTTATATTATATCATAAAAGAGTGTGTCATTTGCCATTTTTTACAAAAATTCCCCAAGTAAAGTTACACTATCGTGGTTTAGTGTTTCCTGCGGCTCATTTCTCTGTTGAGAAACTCGCTTCGCAGTCAACAGACTAAAGTCATATAATCAACATCATAGAGCAATATTAAATATACTGCTCTATGATTATTCTATCCAAAAGCACCAATCCACGACATACTTGCCAGACAACGCATTCTCTTTACATTACCTATAGACATCCGAAAAGTAGTTGCCCCTCCAACTACAACTTCGAAGCTGTGAATTGCCCACTTTTATATTCATCATCCGTTTCATAACCTATAAGTTTTGACACTAAAAGTTGAAAAATTTGATGTAATAATAATTTTTATCTCCATCATTTCACTATTAAATGATAGAGATAAGTTTAAAATAGGGGAGATTGCCTAAGAAATTTTAATTTTGAAATATCTCCAACAAATAAATCATAAAAAAAGAATACAGGACTTGTTATAGCCAGGAATAAGAGAATCATGTGTGATAAAAACCATCTTTTCTACATCTGCCTGGCATATAAGAATTCGGTCAAATGGATCTTTATGTGGTGGGGTGTTTTTCTCACGTCTTAATCCTTTCATAGAGAAAACGTGGTTTTCTTTTATTGTTATCTGCTTATATCCAGATTGCTCACAATATCCAGAAATTTCTTCTGCAGAAACAGGCATTATATCAGGATGTGCCAAGTGCTTTAGTTCCACTTCCCATAAAGAAACAATACTGTAATAAATCTCATTTTCTTGATCTTCAATCAGTTCCCTTGCTTTTTTCGGTAATTTAGTATCATTTGAAAGTGCCCAAAGAAGAATATGTGTATCAAGCAAAATTCTCATATCTCTCCTCCAAACATTTCTTCAATTTCTTTATCCCATTCATCAAACATTTCTGGAACTTTGAATTTTCCCTCAGCTATACCAATACGTTTTATTCCCTTGTTTTTCGGAATCAGTGTAATCTGTGCAACAGCCGTTCCATTTCTTACCAGATAAATAACATCTTCCTGCTTTGTTTCAAGCATTTTTATTAACTTTGACAAATCTGTTTTAGCTTCAAACATATTTACTTGCGTCATATCTGCACCTCCTGTTAATACACTTGGCTAGATTAGCTAAGTGTATTATATATAATTATTGTTGTAATATCAAGTTACTATTCACAGTCAATTAAATCCGAGGATTTTTGACACGTTTTTTGTCAAAAATACGAGTTTTATGGCGCCATTTTGCATGATTTTTTGCAAAATGTGTGCATTTTCAGCGCTGAAAGCGCTGCTTGTTACTATGAACAGCGTAGC
>JAAWKM010000122.1 GCA_022797375.1 Lachnospiraceae bacterium | reverse complement strand
AACAGTATTAATTAACGGAGGGCAGGCAGAAGTTAAGGTAAGGGCTTTATTTAATGGGGATTATACGGATACAAAAGTTACTATTATTGATAAAAACAGTGTAAAAGTAGCATCAGGTGTATTTGAGCCATCAGAGGATGACAGCAGTTACAAGCATGTATGTAACCTGGTAATTGAAAATCCTGTGCTATGGAACCCGGAAGTGCCTTATCTGTATACAATGCTTATTGAGAGTGGAAGTGAAGTTATTACAGACAGGGTTGGCATAAGGGAAATCCATATAAGCAATAATGTTGTGTATGTAAATAATATGAAGATTAAATTTAAAGGGGTAAACAGGCATGATTCTGACCCGGTTACAGGGTTTGTAATTAGCAGGGACCAGCTTATAGATGACCTTGTAATGATTAAACAGCATAATTTCAATGCAGTGCGTACAAGCCATTATCCCAATGCCCCATATTTTTACCAGCTTTGCGATGAATATGGATTATTCGTAATTGATGAGGCAGATAATGAAAGCCACGGGACACAGACACAATACCTTGAAGATACAGAGTGGGAGAATGTAAGCAAACGCTGGAATGAAAGGATTGCAGACAATCCAGACTTTATTCCTGCTACGCTTGACCGTACAAAGCTATGTGTCCACCGTGATAAAAACAGGCCATGTGTCATAATCTGGTCTATGGGCAATGAATGTGCCTATGGATGTACATTTGAAGAGGCGCTTAAGTGGACAAAGGATTTTGACCCGTCACGTCTTACACATTATGAAAGTGCATTATATACAAGTGATAAAAGGAAATATGATTATTCAAATATAGATATTTACAGCATGATGTACCCGTCACTTGATGCAATGCAGCAATATATTGACGGCAAGCCTGACAAACCATACCTTCTTGTTGAATACTGCCATTCAATGGGAAACGGGCCAGGGGATTTTGAGGACTATTTCCAGGTAATTAATAATAATGATGTCTTTTGTGGCGGTTTTGTGTGGGAATGGTGTGACCATGCAGTATATAAGGGCAGGACAAATGAAGGAAGAACAGTTTACTACTATGGTGGTGACAGTGGTGAAAAGATACATGATGGCAATTTTTGTGTAGATGGTCTTGTATACCCAGACCGTACACCGCATACAGGGCTTCTGGAATGCAAAAATGTACACCGCCCTGCAAGGGTTACAGGTTTTAACAGTGAAACAGGTGAACTTTTACTGCATAATTATATGGATTTTACTAATTTAGAAGATTATTTATATATTAAATATGAATTAAATTGTGATGGAAAGATTTCTGCATGTGGCCAGGCAGGTTTTGGGGAGATACCACCACATTGTGACGGGAAAGCGCACTTAAGTTTAAGAATACCAGAAAAAGGAAAATGTTACCTGAAAATTTATTATTATTCAAATAATAATAAACAAATGCTTGGTTTTGATGAAGTTCCTGTAGAAAATAAAGATGGAAGAAACCAGGATGTTGTAAAACTTCTTGAAGCAGTGGCTGGAACAGGAGAGTATCTTGAGGTGGCAGAGAGTGACAGGTATTTATCAATTAAAAACGGGGCCGTGCATTATATTTATAATAAACTTAGCGGGCTGTTTGAAGAAATGGTTTATAACGGCAAAAGAATTATAACAAAGCCAGTTGGAATTAATATCTGGCGTGCACCAACAGATAATGATATCAGGATTAAAGAAAAATGGTATGCAGCACACTATGATGAAAGTATTACAAGAGCATATATGACAGAGTACAGGGCAGACGCAGATGGCATTACAATACACAGCATACTGTCTGTTGCTGCTGTGACAGTACAGAGAATACTTGATATAGATGCTACATGGAAGGTATTTAATACTGGTGCCGTTTCGGTTGTAATGGAAGTGAAGAAAGATAAGGAATTCCCAGAACTTCCAAGGTTTGGTTTAAGGCTTTTCCTTGATAACTGCATGGAAGAGGTGTCTTATTATGGAATTGGGCCATATGAAAGTTATATTGATAAATGCAGGGCAGGAAGCCATGGGATTTATAACTCAAAGGCAGAGGACATGCATGAGGATTATATACGCCCGCAGGAAAATGGCAGCCATGCAGACTGTAGTTATGTATCTGTAAGCGGTGGAGGAAAAAGTATTACTGCTGTATCAGAAGAGCCGTTTTCAATTAATGTGTCACCATATACACAGGAAGAATTGTCACATAAGAAGCATAATTATGAACTTGAAGAGTCTGGATGTACAGTCCTCTGCCTTGATTATAAGCAGAATGGGATAGGCTCAAACAGCTGCGGGCCTGTACTTCTTGATAAATATAAATTTAGTGAGGAGGTGTTTACATTCAAAATGAAACTTGTGCCAGGTATCCAGTAATACGTGTATTTGTAGTGGTTTAAGGATATCTAAAACATCAGAAGAGGAGGTAACTACTTATGGGGGAAAAGAAATATTTAAAATGGTATAATAAAGTTGGGTATGGTTCGGGAGATATTGCGGGAAATGTGGTGTATGCATTTTTATCATCATTTTTAATGATTTACCTGACAGATACAATAGGAATGAGTTCAGGTATTGTTGGTACATTAATGATGGTATCGAAACTATTTGACGGGGTAACAGATATATTCTTTGGTTCAATGATTGACAAGACCAGAAGTAAAATGGGCAAGGCAAGACCATGGATGTTATGGGCTTATATTGGCTGTTCAGCAATGATTGTAATGCTCTTTATGATACCAGCAGGTATTAGCAGCTTTGCGCAGTATGCATGGTTCTTTATTGCATATACATTATTAAATGCAGTTTTTTATACTGCGAATAACATTGCATATTCAGCACTTACAGCTCTGATTACCAAGAATGACAGTGAACGTGTGCAGATGGGGTCAGTACGTTTTATGTTTGCTTTTGGTACAAGCCTGTTAATCCAGACAATTACAGTTGGAGCAGTAGATTTATTAGGGGGAGGCGCCGGAGGATGGAAAGCGGTAGCTATAATATATGCAGTTATTGGGCTTATTGTAAATACAATATCTGTTTTATCTGTTAAGGAACTTCCAGAGGAAGAACTGGAGAGTGAAAATTCTGCCAGTGAAGAAGTACAAGAAGAGAAATATGGGCTTAAAACTGCTGCCAAAATGCTTGTTTCAAATAAATATTATATTATTATCTGTGTAATGTATATTCTTATGCAGATATTTACAGCAACACTTAATATGGGTATATTCTTTATGACCTATATACTTGGTGACAAGTCACTTTTAGGGGTTTTTGCATGGGCAATTAATATCCCTCTTATTATAGGGCTTCTGGTTACTCCTTTCCTGGTTCAAAAGTTTAATGGAATGTATAAGTTAAACTTGTCAGGATATATACTTGCTACAGTAGCAAGAGGGCTTGTAATTGTGGCTGGTTATATGGGAAATGTGCCACTTATGCTGCTGTTTTCAGGAATTGCATCACTTGGCATGAGCCCGCTCCAGGGTGACTTAAATGCTTTAATTGCAGAATGTTCAGAATATACATTTTTAACGAAAGGCAAACGTGTTGATGGCACAATGTATTCATGTACTTCACTTGGAGTAAAAATAGGAGGGGGAATTGGAACAGCGCTTTCAGGCTGGCTGCTTGATGCAAGCGGTTATATTCCAAATGCTGCAGTACAGGCATCATCATGTATTAATATGCTGTATTTTATGTATTTATGGATACCAATGATAATAAACTTAATAATTACAATATTCCTTTCAAGGCTTAAAGTAGAACATGCCAATGCTTTAATAAGGGAAAATAATTAGAAGTTGCAACAAAACTCCCTATGGGTTATAATAGCTTTATTATTCTAAATAAAGAGAAAGGGAGTTTGATATGAAAAAAGAACGTAATTCGTTTTCAGGTACTATAGGATTTGTACTGGCAGCCGCCGGAAGTGCTGTAGGCCTTGGAAATATATGGAGGTTTCCGTACCTTGCAGCTAAGGATGGAGGAGGGCTGTTCCTGGTAATATACCTGGTTCTTGCACTGACATTTGGTTTTACACTGCTTAGTACGGAAATTGCCATTGGAAGGAAGACAAAGCAGAGCCCGCTTACAGCATATGGAAAGATACATAAGAGCTGGAAACCGCTTGGCATTGTAGCATGTATTGTGCCAGTTATTATACTGCCATACTATTGTGCAATAGGCGGATGGGTGCTGAAATATTTTATTGCATATCTTACAGGCAATGGAATGGCAGCCGCAGAGGATGGATATTTTACTGGTTTTATAACAAGTGATATAGAGCCTATGGTTATGATGTTTTTGTTTTTATTTGCGGTTGCGTTTATTATATTCAGGGGTGTAAATAAGGGAATAGAAGCTTCTTCACAGATAATTATGCCAGTGCTTCTGCTATTAGTAGTGGTTATTGCTGTTTTTTCACTTACTATAAAGCATACTGGTGCAGACGGGGTTACAAGGACAGGGCTTGAAGGTTTTAAAGTATATGTAGTGCCAAACTTTGACGGGCTGACTGTAAAAGGGTTTTTCTCAGTGCTTGTGGATGCAATGGGGCAGCTTTTCTTCAGCCTTAGTGTTGCAATGGGAATTATGGTTGCATATGGTTCATATGTAAAAGATGATGCAAACCTTACAAAGTCTATTAACCAGATTGAAATATTTGATACAGCAGTGGCATTTCTTGCAGGTGTAATGATTATACCAGCAGTATTTACATTTATGGGTTCAGAAGGAATGCAGGCATCAGGGCCAAGCCTTATGTTTGTGTCACTTCCAAAAGTATTTGCGGCAATGGGAAAGATAGGCAATATAGTAGGCTGCCTTTTCTTTGCAATGGTGCTTTTTGCAGCAGTAACAAGCGCAATGTCGGTTATGGAGGCTGTAGTTTCAAGCTTTATGGACCAGTTCCATATTTCAAGGACTAAGGCAGCATGTATTGAAGGTATTATAGCATTAATTGCTGGTATAGTGGTATGCCTGGGATATAATATGTTATACTTTGAGGTTACACTCCCTAATGGTGCAGTTGCACAGATACTTGATATTATGGATTATATAAGTAATAACCTGCTTATGCCAGTTGTTGCAATAGGTACATGTATACTTATAGGGTGGGTTGTAAAACCAAAGACTATAATAGATGAAGTAGAAAAAAGCGGCTGCAAATTTGGCAGAAAATGGCTTTATATACCAATGATTAAAGTAGTTGCACCAATACTTCTTATAATACTTCTGTTAAAATCAGCAGGGATAATAAGCTGGATATAAATAAAATTTCTGGTTATTTTTTGCCAGCAGACGGACGCAAGTTTCTGTGCCCAGCTAAATTATTTCATTCCAGGGCACGTTCCCACTACGTTAGCTCACGCAGCGGCGCATAAAATCCCAATGCCACAAAAAACAGTATTTTTTGTGGCACTGAAAACGGGATTTAAACGCCGGCGGAGCTAAAAGTGCCCCTGTCATGAAATAATGTTTAGCCTGGACACGCAGAACCTGCTGTATACTGGCAAAATAAAATAATACAAAAATATTATGTACATGGCAGCAGTTACAGCATGTGGTATACCTTATGCCGTAACTGCTTTTTCTGCTGGATAAATTAATGTTTACAGAGGAGGTGGAAGAATGAATTTGCAACTTGTAAAACTGGATAAGCAATACAAAGAACAGTTATTTGATATGTTAGATGAATGGTATGCAACAGGTGAAAAAATTGTTCCATATGCTATCCGCGTATATGATTATCATGATTTTAAAAATTATATTAAAATGATAGAAGTATCTGCTGGTAACAGGGATATAGTTCCTAATTCCACATATTTTTGTCTGGATACTGACAGAAATATATTTGTGGGAGCAGTAAATATAAGACATTATCTGAATGACAGTCTTTTGTTAAACGGAGGGCATATAGGTGATGGTGTGCGTCCATCTGAGAGAAGAAAAGGAATTGCAACACAAATGATTAAACTTGCGCTTGAAGAATGTAAGCGGTTAAATATAGATAAGGTTTTGATGGTTTGTGATAAAACAAATACTGGTTCAGCTAAAAGTATTATAAATAATGGCGGTGTACTTGAAAATGAGATAAATATTGATGGAGTTATAGAACAGCGGTATTGGATACAGGTTTGACAGCAGGAAAGGGTGTAAAATATTGTTAGTACCAGCCGGTTTTCATGGTTATCCTGTTTTTGGCACGGACATGGATTTTTTAGTTTCACGTGCCAGATACCAGCAATATTCCATAAAAGGGGTACTTTAACCCCGCTGGCATTTAAGTTCCTGTGTCACAGAAAAAACATAAGTTTCTCTTGGGGCACAGGAACTTTATGTGCCATTGCGTGGGTTACCGTAGCGGAATGCGTACAAAAGCCATGTCTCCGACATGCTTTTCTGTATGGAATATTCTGGCACTGGCATAGAAACCGTCCGTTTGCCAACACAAGATAACTGGAAATTATCTTATATTTGCCAGAAGCAGGGTTTTTTAATTAAGCTGGTAGTATAACCCTTTTAATTCCATAAGTTCTTCATGTGTCCCCTGTTCTGCTATTCCCTGGTCTGCAATATAAAGTATCTGGTCAGCATTGCGTATTGTTGAAAGCCTGTGTGCAACCATAAATGCAGTTTTATCTTTTATTATAATGTCAAGTGCCTGTTTTATAAGCTGTTCTGTTTCTGTATCTATTGAGCTTGTTGCTTCATCAAGTATTATAATAGAAGGGTTTTTAAGTATAATCCTTGCAAAGCTTATTAACTGCTTCTCACCTGCGGAAAGTCCCTGCCCGCGTTCTTCAAGTTTATGGTTATAGCCATCACTAAACTGTAGTATGCGCTCTTCAGCATGTATAAACCGGGCGGCATTTATACATTCTTCATCTGTAGCACCAGGGCGTCCATACCTTATATTTTCAAGTATTGTGCCTTTAAACAGGAACGGGTCCTGCATAAGTACGCCAACTTCTTTGCGCAGTGAGTGCAGGCTTATGTTTCTTACATCTGTACCATCTATTTCCACACTTCCATTATCTACATCATAAAAGCGGGTAAGCAGGTTTATAACAGTGGTTTTGCCTGCACCCGTAGGCCCAACAAGTGCTATCGTGCTTCCAGGAGATACATGCAGGTCAAAGTCTTTTAATACAGGTTCATCTTCATCATATGAAAATGTTACATGGTTAAAATCAACTTTACCCTGGATATTTTTAATAGAAACAGCATCAGAAGCATTTTCTATGCCAGCAGGATAATCAATAGTATCAAACACTTGTTCAAGGTTTGAACTTACCTGTGCAAGCTGCTGTATTATAAATGCAATCTGGGTTATTGGGCCTGAAAAAAGCCCCATATAGCTTGTAAATACAACTAATGTACCAGCATCCATTGATGTGCTGCCTCCAAGTATCATTGAAAGGGCAAGCCCGTAAAGGCAGATAACACCCAGATTCCAGAATATTTCAACAACAGGTGTGTTAAATTCATTGCGGTGTACAATGCTTAACCAGATATTAAGGCTTTGTGAATGTAAGTCTTTATAAATTTCTGTATTAAGTTCTTCCCTGTTATAGCTTTTAATAATTTTTTCACCCATAATTGACTCAATAAGGAAAGCAGTACGGTTTGAAATTTTTGCCCTGTGTGTTGGGAAAATCTTCCTTATTGAGTAGCGTAATGCAAATACACATGCCATCATTGGCAGCACGGCAGCAAGTACAACTCCTGTAAGTGCAGGGCTTATTGAAAGCATAAAGAATGTTACGATTATAATTTTAACAATATATACAAGCAGCATTACAAGATAATTTGTAAAGAAGTTAGCAAGGTCATTTATGTAATCTGTAACACGTACCACAATTTTGCCATCAGGCCTTGAGTCAAAGTAATCAAATGGCAGTTCCTGGAGTTTGTAGAAAATATCCTGCCGTATGCTGGCAATAACCTTGTGCCCCATTATGCCAGTCTGGCGCTGGTGTATAAATGTTGTGCCAATTTCTATAATTGCAAGGACAGCCATCCCTGCAATTATAAAAGCAAGTTCCCTGTAGTCCTCATTAACTACTACTTCATTAATAATCTTTTTAAGAAGAAGTGGTGAAAGCATTGATACAAATGAGGATAAAAGCATTAATGCTGCTACAAGTATAACAGTTTTCTTATAAGGCAGTACATAGCGTAAAATTTTGCCAAGCTGTTTTATATCAACTTTTTTTGTTATAACTTCATCCTGGAAATAAGTATTTCTTTTTGCCATTAATTAATACCCTCCTGTCCCGGCGGCAAATGCGTCCGCTTCTTCTTTGTAATTAATTATTTCTTTATTCTGTGCTTCTTGTACCCTGTAGACTTTGGCAAACCTTCCGTTTAGTGCCATAAGTTCATCAAAAGTACCACGTTCTGTTATCATGCCATCCTGCATATAAAGTATTTCGTCACATGAAACTACAGAAGAGAGCCTGTGTGCAGATATAAGGATTGTTTTATCAGGGTAATTTTCTTTAATGTCTGCAAGGAGTTTTTTCTCTGTCTGTACATCAAGTGCACTTGTTGAGTCATCAAGTACAAGTACAGGTGCATCCTTAAGGAGTGCCCTTGCTATTGAAATCCTTTGTTTCTGTCCGCCTGATATACCAAGCCCGCGTTCGCCGACAATTGTGTCATAGCTGTCTGGCAGGTTCTGTATAAAACTATGTGCCTGTGCGTGCCTGGCAGCAGATACAATCTGTTCATGCTCTATATCAGGTTCGCTATATGCAATATTAGAGTCTATTGTATTAGAAAAAAGGAATACATCCTGGAATACATATGCGAACCTGTCACGCAACGCACTTAATTCATACTCACTTATTTCTATTCCATTTAACTTTACAGAACCGCTTGTTATATCATGTATTCTTACAAGTGATTCTAAAAGGACACTTTTGCCACTTCCTGTACCGCCAGTAATACCAATTTTCTTACCAGAAGGTATTTCAATGTTAATATCCTTAAGGATTGCGTTGCCATCTGCTTCAAGATAAACATGGCTAAGGGAAATATCAGTTTTTTCAATGTTCTGGACTGGTTTTGTACCATTGCCAATGCGTGGCTGTTTATTCATAAAGTTAAACATTTTCTGGCCTGAAACAAGCTGCTGCTGCATCTGGAAAAGTGAATTATTTATCTGGGTAATGTGGTCCATAATTTTAAGTATATAATTAGTACATGCAACAAGGAAACCAACCATTATCTCACCTTTTATAACAAGCAGTGCACTAACAGCAATACTCCCTATATATGCAGTTTGTTTGACAATCCCGAATATAACTTCAAATTTTGATGACAGTTTAATCTGGTTAATATATGAAGCTTTAAGTTCCCCGTTAGCAGCATCGAATTTTTCTTTTTCAACTTTTTCATTAGTAAAGGAGCGGACAAGCCTTACTGCTTCTATATTTTCCTGTACAGTAAGATTCATTCTGGAATTGTTTCCCCTTATAGCCTTGTAATTCTCACGTGCCAGCCTGCGGAAACGCATAAGCGCAGTAAAAAGCACAGGTGCAAGCATTACAGGTATTAAAAGCAGCCATATATGTATTTTCGCAAGCATTATGGTGCTTACAGTTAGTACAGCAATGCTGTCAATAATATTTGGCACTATGCGGCAGAACATTTCTTTAAACATAATAGTATCTGCATTAATGGTTGTAAGAAGTTCACCAGTGTTATAGTCAGATATTGTCATACTGTCAAGGTCTGACAGCTTCTTAAAAGTTGCCATACGCAGGTCTGTTTCAAGACCAAGCCCTAACTTCTGGTTGGTCACATTCTTTATATATATAAGAACCAGGCGTACAGAAACCAGTAACATAAGCAGAACAGAAAGCGAGAATAACAGTTCCATTGTATGTATGCCGCCATACCTGCCACTTAACATAAAAGAGAATATATTTGACTGGTCTGGTGTGCCACTCCGTATAACATAGTCAATAAACATTTCTGAAATCATAGGAATAAGCAAATCGCATGTCAGTGCAATAAAGCTTAAAAGCTGGATAAAAGCTGCTGCTGGAAGGTATTTTTTCCAGTAGCTTAAACCAAATCTGAATACTTCCATTATAAACTTTCCCCCTCTGTAAATTTATATCCTATAGTTACATCTTTGCCTGTATATCTGCCAGCAATTTTTTCAAGCAGGATAGAAAATGCAGTTTCTCCTAATTTTTCTGTATTACAGTCTACAGAATTAATGCGTGGCGTAATATTTTCAAGCATATCTATATTATCAAATCCCATAATGCCTATCTGGGATGGTATCTGTATGCCATGCTTGCGGTATAAGCTGGCAGTTCTTATTGCAAGAGCATCATAAGGGCATAAAACAGCAGTCCGTATGGAAGAAGACGGAAGGGACAACAGCAGGTTCTCATTATAAGTGTCCATAATGTTGCATTCCAGCCCTTCAAGTGCCATGCCTTCTTTATAGCCGGTACACCTTTCATCAAGTGAAAAGAAGTTCATATCTTCATTACAGGAATTATTACAGTTTTTTATGTCCAGATAAACAATATTGTTATATCCTCTGGCTGAAATTCTTTGTACCGCTTTGCGCATAATTTCCCGGCAATTTATATCAACATGTGTAAAGTTTTTAGAAATCCTGTTATATAGGGTGACTATTGGAATATTTAATTGTTCTAATTCTTTTTCATATTCTGTGCCGTATCCGACAGGGAACATTATTATCCCGTCTGTCTGCCTTCTGGCAAGGTAATGTATACCTTCAAGTTCTTTTGAGGGTGAGTTGTGGGAGAGGACAAGGCTTATAAAATATCCATTCTTTCCTGCATTTCTTTCAATAGCTTCAATAAGTGAAGTAAAAAAGCGGTTAGAAAGCCCTCCGCATACAACGCCAATAGTTTTAGTGCTTCCAGTTGCAAGACACTGTGCGAGCAGGTTTGGTTTATAATCCAGCTCTTTTGCAGCAGCAAGGATGCGTTCTTTTGTCTTGCTGCTTATACCAGCACGGTTATTAAGTGCACGGTCTACAGTGCCTTCTGATACATTACAGTAATTAGCTATTTCACGTATAGTAACAGACATAAAAATCCTCCAGTTCCAAATTCCATTATAAAATAATATACATATGCTGTGTTTTTCTGTATTGCATAATTTTATATTATAATAATTTTGTATAACAGGGTTGTATAATTATTAAAATGCACGTTTTGTATAAATTTACGTGTGCGCACACGTAAATTTGTGGGTTATTATATCATTAGGAAATGTGGATGTCAAATGTTTTATATAGTTTTAGGTATACAAAAATGATGAATAGTTACTATTCACAGTCCAGTAAAAGATATATCATTCCGCAAGCTTGCTTGCAGGAATGTATATATCTTTTACTGGACTGTGAAAGCTGTCACTCCACAA
>JAAWKM010000121.1 GCA_022797375.1 Lachnospiraceae bacterium | reverse complement strand
TTACAGTGCCATTTTGCACATTTTTTGTGCAAAATGTGTACATAACCAGTGCTGAAAGCACTGCTATGTTACTATTAAGCCGTAAGGCTGAATAGTAACTAAATTATATATCCAGCCCAAGCTGTGCTTCCTGTTCTGCTTCTTGTTTAAAATCCTCTATTTTATCAGGGGTTATAACTGGCAGCCCCTCAACTGATTCTATTCCAAAATTCCTTAAAAACTCTTCTGTAGTTGCAAACAGCACAGGCCTTCCAGGTGCATCAAGCCTTCCAGTTTCACACACCAGGTTATACTCTACCAGCTTGTTGACTGCATGGTCTGACTTTACACCACGTATATGCTCTATTTCTATTTTTGTAACTGGCTGCTTATATGCAATTATCGCAAGCGTTTCAAGAAGAACATCTGTAAGGACATGCTTTTCTGGCACATGTGCAATTTTAACAAGTGTATCATACATCTCTGTTTTTGTACACATCTGGAATGCACCATCAAGCTCAATAATCTGTATTCCCCTGTCTTCTGCCATATACTTGTCCATCATATTTCTGGCAACACGCCTGCATGTATCTTCATCCTGTCCCGTAGCTGCTGCAATCCTGCCAGTGCTTACTGCCTCACCCATAGTAAAAAGAATTGCCTCAATCCTTGATTCCAGCTCTGAAATTGTCATAAAAATCCCCCATGCGCCTAAAATGGCTTAATATAGCAAATGTAAAATATTGTCTTAGATATATGCTTATTCTGGTGATGCCGCTTTATATGTAATCCAGATATCATCAAAAATATTTTCTTGTACTATCTCAAGCTTCCCCGCTTTCATAAGTTCCAGTATACCAAGAAAAGTAACAATTACAACTGTCTTGCCTGCATCTTCTTCAAGCATTGCCCTGAAACTGAACTGCCCATGTACAGAAGCATATTCTTCAATATATAACATGCGCTGTCCAAGACTTACCGCCTCTTTTTTTATCTCGCCAAACCTGCTTCTTACAGGGTCAATTTTATCAATCTGTTTTCTCATTACACTGTCAAAAACCTGTTTCAGCCTGTTAAGTGTAATTCCAGACAAAAGTTCACCTGGGTCAGCTTCCTGTTTATAAGAAGCTATTTCTTCTGGCAACGTTTTCCCCTTAAAAAGCTGCATAGATGCACCCACTTGTAAATCTTTCAGCCCAAGTGATGCATACTTGTATTTCTTATACTCCAGCAGCCTTTCCACAAGTTCTTCCCTTGGGTCTTTTTCCTCTTCTCCATCATCCACAGGCGCAGGAAGAAGCATTTTAGACTTAATTTTAAGCAGTGTTGCTGCCATCACAAGGAATTCACTCATAATATCCATATCTTTATTTTCCATTTTGGAAATAATATCCATATACTGTTCTGTAATTTCAACTATTGGTATATCAAAGATATCAATTTTATTTCTCTCTATAAGATGCAACAGCAAATCAAGTGGCCCGTCAAATACATCCAGCTTTACAGGAATACCCATGTATTTTCTCCTTTATTATAAAATCAGCCTGAGAAGCCTTATACAGCCATAGTGGATTATGTCAAACATCAAAGCTAATATAAATATAAGTTTTATTGCAGAATCTGCCTTTATTACCTGAAGATAGTACCTGGCTGACAGCCCTGCTATTACAAGACCCATATCAAATGTAGAAACAGGGAACATATTTGCAATAAACATACCAAAACTAAGAATTGCCATATACTGCCAGAATATGGCAGCGGCACGGGAAACCATGCCACCTGCACTAAAAAGCGCCTCCATTCCAAGGCATCCCGTCCTTAGTACAGCTATGCTTAAAATAAACAGAAGCAGAAGTACAGTAAAACCCGTTATCCCAAGCACCATATTAGTCTTTCTGTCCCTTATCCTTAATAAATGTGGCTTTGAAAAAGGGACAAAACACGTTGCTGAAAGCAACAGGCCCAAAGGGTCAATATATTTCCACACAGCTAGTATACTGTTATCATGGCGCGCTTCCTGCCCCTGTATCTTACGTACGCAAAGATATACTACAGATTTTGTCAGTTCATGTATTATCATTATTAAAGCAGCTGCAATAATGCATATGGGAATTTCTAATGCAATCTCTTTCACGTGGCACTCCTTAATTAAAATTATTATTTATAATAGTCAAACTGTAAGCCATACATTTTTACTGTATCGCCTTCTTCTATGCCAAGTTCCTCAAGCTCCTTAACAATTCCTGATGTATGGAGGAATTTCTGGAAGAAATTAAACCCTTTTTCAGAATCAAGGTTTGTATATCCAAGCATTCTTTCAATACGCGGGCCTTCAACAACATAAACATTCTCTTTATCATCATAAGTTACTGTATATGGCTCATCAGCAAATGTCTGGTGTTCCTCTTCATATTCCTTCTCAAATATAACATGCTCTTTGCCCGCTTTGTCAAGAAGGCCTTTTACATAATATAGAAGTTCCTTTATTCCCTTGCCGCTTACTGCCGATATTGGAAATACTTTTATACCCTTTGGCTCAAATTCTTCCTTCAGCAAAGTAATAACTGTATCTTCCTCTGTTCCATAGAAAACATCCGTCTTATTAGCAGCAATAACCTGCGGTCTTTCAAGCAGCCCTTTGTTATACCTGTCAAGTTCATTATTAATAATATTTATATCATTTAACGGGTCCCTGCCTTCCGTAGATGCTGCGTCTACCATATGGATAAAAACCCTTGTACGCTCTATATGCCTCAGAAAATCATGTCCAAGGCCTGCGCCATCTGACGCGCCCTCTATAAGCCCTGGAATATCCGCAATAACAAAGCCATCTGCATCATCAAGGTCTACAACACCAAGTATTGGCTGTAATGTAGTAAAATGGTAATTTGCAATTTTAGGCTTTGCATTGCTTACACGTGATAAAAATGTTGATTTACCTACATTTGGAAAACCAACAAGCCCTACATCAGCTATTGTTTTCAGTTCAAGTATTACATAAAGTTCACGCCCAGGTTTTCCAGGCTGCGCATATTTAGGCACCTGCATTGCCGGGGTCGCATAGTGCATATTTCCTTTGCCGCCCCTGCCGCCTTTTAAAATAACTTCCCTCTTACAGCCATATGACATATCCGCAATTACTTTCCCGGTTTCTGCTTCCCTTACAACAGTTCCTTCAGGTACTTTTACAACAAGGTCTGCGCCATCAGCACCATGACAGCGTTTCTTGCTGCCAGGCTGCCCATCACCTGCACAATATTTCCTCACATGCCGGAAATCATTAAGAGTATTAATACCTGGGTCAACCTCAAATACAAGGTCGCCACCCCTGCCGCCATCACCACCATCAGGCCCTCCTGCTGCAACATAAAGCTCACGCCTGAAGCTTACATGGCCATCACCGCCATTGCCAGAACGTATATATATTTTAGCACTGTCAGCAAACACAATTCCACCTTCTTTCTGCATTACAGTAATCCATATATAAAATTATTAATATATCATGGCTTTGCCATTTCATAATAACATAAAGTCCATTTTCCTGGTATAGCAACAAAGGGGCTGTAGAAACAGCCCCTTTAAACTCGCCAGAATTCAGATAAAAGTCTATTTAGCTTCTACTGGATATACAGAAGCCTGCTTCTTATCCCTTCCTTTTCTTTCAAAACGGAGTACACCATCCACTAAAGCAAATAATGTATCATCACTTCCACGGCCAACATTTACGCCTGGATGTATCTTTGTACCGCGCTGCCTGTAAAGAATATTACCTGCAAGTACAAACTGGCCATCTGCCCTTTTTGCCCCTAATCTCTTTGACTCTGAGTCCCTGCCGTTCTTGGTAGAACCCATTCCCTTTTTATGGGCAAATAACTGAAGGTCCATTTTTAACATATTCTTACACCTCCTGATTATTATTCTCTTAATCTTTTTTAATCTTACTAAATTTTCTTAATTCTGATATTAATATATTTCTTTCCATATTCATCTTGCAGGGCTTTAAGCCCTAACACAAGTGAATTCATTAAAAGCCCGGCAGCTTCACTTACTGGTTCTGACAAAATATCAAACGAAACTACATCCTCTTCTTTATGCACAGCCCCGTTAAACTTATCATCTGTAAACTGCTCTACTGAATTCATAGTATTAATAACCAGCACAGATACTGCCGAACACACTATATCACTGCCATATGCTGCAAAACCAGCATGTCCTTCCATACGGAAACCACAATAAACATTACTATGGTTCTGGTAAATCGTAACCTTTATCATGCTGCCACCTTACCGGCTTAGTAGTTAAGCATTAATCTTTTCAATCTTAACCCGTGTAAAACTCTGCCTGTGGCCATTTTTCTTATGGTATCCAGTCTTTCTCTTATATCTGTAAACAATAACCTTCTTTGCACGGCCTTCCTTAACTACTGAAGCTGTAACTGTTGAACCAGCCACATCAGCACCTGCCTTAATTGTCCCATCGTTTACAGCAATAACATCATCAAAAGTAACTGTCTCACCTGCTTTAACAGCAAGTTTTTCTACGTTAATGATATCACCTTCAGATACTTTGTACTGCTTGCCACCTGTTGCAATAACTGCGTACATATCTGCACCTCCTATTTATCATTACTCGCTAGTTTTGGTGTCTGTGCTACACACAGAACTTTATAAAACCTCACTAAGCGGCACACTAGTGTAGTTTAACATTGCTTCCTGTATTTGTCAATAAGGAAATTTTTAATTTCCAGTTATTCTGTGCTGGCAGACGGACGCAGGTTTCCCAGTGCCAGGACAGGTTTATTCCATTCCAGGGCACGCTTCCGCTACAGTAACCCACGCAACGGCACATAAAGCCCCCATGCCCCAAAAGAAACTTATGTTTCTTCTGCCACACAGGGGCTTAAATGCCGGTGGGGTTAAAGTGCACCTGTCATGGAATAAACCTGCCCTGGCATATGGAACCTGCTGTCTTCTGGCAAAGTGAAATGATATAACTGGAAATTTTATTGTGTTCTAAATTATACAGATAAACGTGAGATACTATAATATATTGGTATTTTAGTAAAGCTTACTTTAAAACACATGACCTGGTTAATTCTTTTATTGTGGTTTCAGGCAGGTAATTTTTTAAAGAAATATAATCTTTTTTCTCTATAAGTTTGCGTACTTTTGTTGCAGATATAAAATCACTGCCAAATCTTTTTCTTGGAATTTCAATTACAGTAATTCCTGTTTCTTTTAAAAGCACTTTCATATCATTATTATATTGTGCCGTTACCTTGTCATATGGCTCTTCACCAACAAATCTCATAGTTATCCCAAAGGCAACGGCAATATAATGCGCAAATATTTTCAAATCCAGAAAATCATCATAAGATTTGCCTGTTGGAGTGTCTTTCATAAAATATCCAGGAAATGTAACAGAAGATATCATAAAACCGCCACTTGGTATTACAATAACATTATTATATTGTTTTGTTCCTTCCTTGACCATATTAAAACGGTCTTCAAAAGTGAATATTGACTTATCCTCTTCAACAACAAAAACATAGAGTAAATCAACAAGACGTGATGCAGTTTCAATTAAATACTGGTGTCCATATGTAAATGGGTTACAGTTCATTACAACAGCTCCTGCTTTGGCTTTCCTTATACCACTGCAATTACTCTTTTGTATATTATAAGCTAACTGGTAATTTGGCTTTTCTTCTAATAATTTTTTTGTATTCATTATATATTTATCTATTTTATCTTCCAGTCCACTTTCTAAACAAAAAATATACTTAAAACCCTCTTTTGCCATACCAGGTTCAATAAATTTAAAAATTTTTTTTGCCATAAATTTATAACCAGCATATCCCATATGATTGAAATCATCCCAGAACCATATCTTTTCTGTTAAAGAATCATTTAACTCATTATAATCTATGCTTATAAAATTATTTACCTGTATAAATGCTTTTGTCTGAATAATAACAATATCTTCTGAAGTAATATTTTTCTCTAACAATTTATTGTATGAAGTCATCCCGCCGCCACTATCACAAGCTAGATTTACTACCCTGTATTTATAGCCTGCCTCATTTACATACGACTGTATAAATGAAGCAGTAGTATGTCTGTCCTCTACTGCATATCCAGAGAAAAAGCAAGTACCCATTATCCATATTGTTCCATTCCATTCCTTTGGAGTATTTATTACTATCCTGTTTCCATATAAATCTGTATTAAAATATCTGGAATGGTAATTACTAAGAAACTTATAGTAAAAATCATTTAACTTTACTGTCTGGCAGCCTGCTGTATCCCGTATAACTTCAGTTAAATATACTTCATCTCCTGTAGTAATATTCTTTTCAAAATTATCTATAAAGAAATCTTTGTTTTCAATATAATTATATCTATTTCTTTCTCCATGCTTTATACCAGGAAAAGATAAAATACTTGAACAGACATATATATTATTACATTTTTTCTTAATCAGGCTATATAACAAATATTCACAAATACATTGTAACAGATGTTCTTTTATTGATATAACTAAATTAAGGCAGACCTGGCCTTTGGAAACTTTTTTATCAATTATATACCTGTTTCCATCTTTCATATCTGCCCACTTATTAATAAACTCTATATCACATTTTCCGTTAATATTATGATATAATTCCAAATTCCAATAACTATCTATTGATTGTAAAAAACCTTTAAAGCCTTTATTATATAAACTTATTATATAACCAGCACAATATTCCATAAATATATCATAAGCCAGCTGTCTGCCATTTAACTGCTTGTACCACCATACCCGTTTAATAAGTATTAATAAATCAATTATAGTTATTTTCTCAATATACTCTTCATTATCACCAGAAACCAGAAAAACATCCAAGCCACTGTCTATTCTATTTATTAGCTGGTTACTAAATCTTGTATTCTTTTTTAAATCATAAACTTTTATACCACAACTCTTTAGATTTTTTATAAAATAAAAACCATCACTATTTAAATAGTAAAATGCAACAGCTTTATAAGAGAAAACATCCATAAAATTACTTAAAATATCCTTGTCATATTTATTTATGTCCTTTAAATTATAATAATTTTTAAGTTCATATGCAGTAATTATATCAGTTCTTATTTTTTTCATATTATACAAATACATGAAACTAAACCAATTCATGCTTACAATAATGGTTTTATTATTAAAACCAGATTTTAAGGAAATATTTTCTTCTGTATTTATTGTAATATCCAGTTCTGAAATTAATTTTCCATAATGTTTATAAAAAACTTGCTCTGTTTTATGTAAAAAACTTTCATCTGCACCAGTAATAATAATTTCTCTTCCTGGTACAGACTCCAAAAAATACTCCATTGAACCATTCCTGGTGGCTTCTGAGATATTCCTAAAGGCTTGTAATAAATTTGCATTTTTTGAAGACCTGTCTATTTGGAACAACAAATTTCCAGATTCATCAACTATGGGTATGTTATTTATCTTTCCATTGGCACTAAATATTTTCCCGGCATCGTCATAAACCTGCTTTTCATTATTATAAATAATGTATTTTATATTAGTATTAACTAATTCACGGAATGATATTTTATCCATATTTCTAAAAAAACGTTTCATATCCCCTTCAGTAACTGCACCTATAAGCTTTACCATCTCCCCGTCTTCCATTGTAATAAATACTATTTCAGCAGATTTTATAAAACATTTTACTAATTTCTCTAATGTTCCATTCTCAATATTAACCTTATGTATATCTGTATTTTTAACCATTTTATAAACACTTCCTATAACTAATATTTTCTAAAATAAAATATATAAACTTTAAACCAGCTTATCCTTCCTTATGCCTGCCCATTATTTCCTCCATAATAGATAATAATTGTATGTTTTAATAGCTGTTTCACCTCCAGCAAACGGGAGGTGAAGCCATATAGCTGAATTATTTACTGTGATTTTAGTTTATATTAAACAAAAGGAAAGAATTACTTAAATACAGTTTTTTTGATGTCCATGGCAGAAATCTTTAATTTCCTATTAAAACTTTTTTTCCCTCAAATGCAAAACCATAATAATATATTCTCTCTTCAGGTACGCCATGTGCTATAAGTTCTGTATTATATTTTTTCTCTTTAATCTGTTTTAAAGCATTCTGTACTGTTTCTTCCAGACTCTTTTCCTTTGTATTGTTAAATACCTTAAATTCCATTATAATTGCTGGAAGTTCTTCACTTAATGGTTCAAGCATAATATCATATCTTCCAAAACCACTTTCCCTATTAGATTTAATATGGTATTTTCCCGCAAGGTCTACTATAAGCCCTAAGACAAAACCATGATAGAAACGTTCTGGATGTGTCCTGCCTGATGGTTTGTTTCCTGTATCAAAAACACTAAACATTCTTTCTGATACTTCATTCATAAATTGGTTCATGTAACCAATATCACCAGCTATAAGTGACTTTACGAAATCATTATATCCAGTATCTGTATGGCTGAACCATCCTTTTATTATTTTATTGAACATTTTCATTACTTCATAATTAGTCAAAGAAAGCCCATATACATCATTTTCTTCATCTTCTGGCTCTTTATCCACTTTAAGATAGCCTGTTGCCAGAAGCAAGCTCCATACTGCCATGTCATTTTCCCTAAGCTGGCCAAATTCTATTTCCTCATCAATTTCTGCCATAATCTGTTTTCCTGCAAGCAGGTCTTCAAAAGCAGTTTTAATTCTTTTAGTCCCTTCTTTAACAAGCTGGCCCGCAAGGTTATTAGAACTTGTATTTGCCCAGTATGTTTTAAGTTTCTGCTCTTTCAAAAAACTTGTAACAGACCATGGATTATATATATCCCTTTTACCACCAAATGTAAAACCATCATACCAGTTTTTAACCTTTTCTTTCCATATGGCAAGCCCACGTTTCTCCAATGCATTAAAAACCTCATCTTCAGTAAACCCAAAACATTCTGCATACTGTCTGGAAGTTGTCGTAATAACTACAATATTATTAAGGTCTGAAAAAACTGATTCTTTACTAATTCTGGTAATACCTGTAACCAGCCCGCGTTCAAGATAAGGATTCGTTTTAAATGTATAATTAAAAAGAGTACGGACAAGCAAAACCATTTTATCCCAGTAACCATATAAATATGCTTCCTGTAATGGTGTATCATATTCATCCAGTAATATAATAACTTTTTCACCATAATAACGGTTCATACATAATGAAATCCTGTTAAGTGACATTGCTATTTCTATATCCGTCATACCAGGATTTACAAAATCAAAATATGCTTTTTCACGCGTATTAAGCAAACTGCCTTGTAGTAAAAACTGGTATTTCGCATATAATGATATAATTATATGTATAATACCTTCTCTTGCTTTTTTATAATTATCTGCTTTAATACCTGCAAAACTTATAAAAACCACAGGAAACTTTCCTTGTAAATTCTGGTATTCTGCATTATTCCAAATATCAAGACCGTTAAACAAACTGTCACTTTCCGCATATTCCTTTGAAAAAAAACACTCTGTCATACTTAAGTTAAGCGTTTTTCCAAAACGGCGGGGACGTGTAATTAATGTTACAATATCCCCGCTCTCCCACCATTCTTGTATAAACTTTGTTTTATCAATATAAAATGCTCCCATTTCCCTTATGGATTTAAAACTCTGGTTTCCAACTGAAATAATTTCTGCCATAATCCCGCCTTTCCAGTAGCACAGTTCCAACTTGCTGCCCTGTTATATAACATATAATAACAAAGCTGGCTTCAAGACACAAGACTATAAAGAAATAACCATATGAAATATATATTCCAGCTTATTTAATATTTATACCGAAGCATACAAAACTGTATCATATATATTATATGTATGATGCCTTATTTTAATTTTATATTCAGGAACTAATGATTTTAAATATAATGGTATTTCATACAAATCTTCTGGTTTATGATAAAGGCATACAGCTAATTTGGGAACATTATTTTTTATTATATTTTCTGCACCTTTTAATGTTGCCAGTTCACTACCTTCTACATCTAATTTCATAAATGTGATTTTCTCACCAGATAATAAATCATCCAGCCTTTCAATATGAACAATATCATCACCTGCTCCCAGCAAAGAACTTACTGTTCCTCTTGACTCAAACCTCTCTGTTTTATTTGTTTCACCTGTCGCTGCCAAATAAGTAATAATTTTGCCACACTCAATTTCTGACACACATTTATTTAATTTTAAATAATTTGAATAATCTGGTTCAAAACAAAATGCTTTTTTAATTCCTCCTGCATAATTGATAAGTTTTGTCAGTGAATCCCCATTATATGCGCCACAATCAACAAAAATTTCACTGTCTGTAATATGATAATAATCTTCACTATAATATCCTTTTTCACATGCCATCATAGAATATAATGCTTCTATATTACCACCCAGAAATTCCAGACGTTTGTCAAAAACCTCAACAGAACGTTTGTCATCCAGCATTTCTTTTACTTTTTTTAACTTCTCTGCGACTTCATCCTGATAGTAAAGTTCTGAACAAATTTTCATGAAATATAAAATATTGTGGCATGGCAAAGTAATTTCTTTTTCATCTTCTTCCGTAAATGGCTGCATTATTTGCCGGAATAAACCTGTATCCATAATTCCAGTAGAAAATTTTAATATACGCTTTTCATTTCTCTTATACAATCTTTCTAATATTTCATTTTTAAAATGTCCATATACATAAAATATAATATTAGTCCACTTTTTTATTATCTTATCATATGGTAATACTGGAAGATTACAGATTTTTGTTTCTTCCTTAATAAAATCATCACAAAATGCAACTACCCTTCCACCATACCCTAATTCACTTAAAAAAGAATATAACCATTGTGCACTGGAACCCTTTCCGTATATAATGATTTGTCTGTCTTTATATTCTGTATCAAGTTTACTATGCTCTTTTTTTGCAATTTTTAATACATTATTCCTTGCATTTTCTATAACTGTCATATAATAATCTTTTTTCATCATGTATTTTTCTCCTGGATATTTATTAATATATAATTTATAAAGATAACCAGCTACATCTTGTACATCATATCCTGCTGTTTTAAGCTGGGTAACATTTGATATTCTGGTTTTTTTTAATGTTTCATATCTCATAATCTGTTCTGCCCAGTATTTTGCGTTGCTTTTTAATGATATTTTTGTAATTTCATCTGTCAAGAAAGCTTCTTCTGGTATTTCATCAGATACAACACATGGAAGACCATTTGCCTGCGCTTCAACCAAAACAATTCCTAAACCCTCAAACAGAGAAGGGAAAACAAATATATCCATAGCCTGTAATAATTCTGGCACGTCTTCACGTATCCCCAGAAACATACATTTATCTTTTAGTCCATACACTTCTGCTTTATACTTTATTTCTTCAAAAAGCTCTCCATCTCCTGCCATTAATAAAATACT
>JAAWKM010000120.1 GCA_022797375.1 Lachnospiraceae bacterium | reverse complement strand
TTTTTTACAGAAAGCCCCTTTTTCGTTACAAGCCCATAATGGCAGGTAAATACAGAACCTTTCAGATGTATGTCAGCTTCCTTTACATACAGTGCTTTTCCATTCCTTTTTAACATGTCACCTATTTCAAAAGCAGCATGGTCAGTCTGTAATGTATATTCCACAGCATCTTTTTCTTTATAACCAAGTTCTTCATCTAGTGACATTTTCCTGTAACGTGATACTTTTTTCCTTACAGCAAAATTTTCATCTGTATTTACCTTATCTTTATACTCTTCCTTTTTTTCCACACCAAATTTAAACTCTGGTTTCTTTCCTTTTGGGTCAGCAACAAGCACACTGTTACTGTGTGATGCCAGGCGCTTTAAAAATTCCCAGTCTGTTTCCCTGTACTGTAAAAGCAGGTTCTGGACTTTTTTCTCCTTTGCATAACATTGCACTTTCCCTTCTGCCTCTTTAGCAAGCTTTTTTGCAATGTCATAGTAGCTTAACCCTTTTTCCTGGAAAGAGCGTTTCTTTCTTTTACAATCAAGCTTTACAGTCCATGATACTGCCTCTGCTTCCAGATAATAAACGCCATTCTCACATACTATTCCAATATCTGTTGCCACACCACAAAATAATGTCTTCCCTTTTTCTTTCAATGTAATTGTTTTTTCTTCCCAGTCATCCTCTGCCATGCTGTCTTCACAGCCTTCTTTTAAAACACCACGCAGGCTAAGTTTTGCATGTTCATTTACTTTCTTTATAAGCCGCAGTTCCAGTATACGTTCAAGTCCAAATGGCTCCACCTCATATTTTCCAACTTCCTGTAGTTCCATATGTATCAACTCCTTCCAACACAATGCCAGGCCTGTACTGTTTAAAAACGGACAGTCCCAAGCATTTGTATAAACAGTTCCTTCCATTCTTCCTGGTCTTCATCAAGACAGTTAAACCCTCCCATAAGAAGCCGCCCTTTAAGTGATGTTAAAAACATCAGGTTATATATATCTGTATCAAGAGCAGGTGTTACAAAGTCAAACCATGCCAGACTGTGTCCTCCTGCTTCTGTTACATTTTTCTCCGTAATAAAAATTCCAGGATGCAGCCTCATTACTATTCCTGCCATATAGTCCCTGATTTCTTCCTCATGCCCTTCTTCCAGTCTGTCAAATTTATATGAGAATGTAACATTTACCGTTGTTTTTGCATTGGTATAAATAATGTCTGGCCGGTTTTCGTTAAAATATTTAAGACGTGCCATTTCTTTGCTTAAAGGCCCAAATTCATCTGGAAGCCACATCCAGAGAAGATTTTTAATAATTTCCCGCTCCCTGAAAGCAAGAATTTTACCAGCCGCAAGGATTTTTCCGTTTCTTATATCCCTGTCTGCATCTTCACGGCTTTCGCGCAAAAGATTTATAAAACTTTCATCCCCGTATTTTTCCATATCTGTCTACCTTCTTTCCTGGTTAGTGCTCTTTATTTATTGTCCGTCATCTTCTATTTTGAGTATTCCTGCCCCCAAAGGGCATACTGCCGTAGATTTATCTAAAAGTGCTGGCATTCCATTAACAAGTACATTATTTTTGCCATTAATCCATATGGCACACGCAGGTGTACAGGGCATTCCTGTCGTTTTACATAAACCAAACGGGCCAACATTTATTAATGGTACACAATCTGCTATATTTGCCCTGTCTTTGCCACGCAGTTTCACATTACGCCCTGGCGTTGTACGCAATGGTGCTTCAATTTCACCCATGCTGCAGCTTACTTTTGCTCCATTTACCACATAAGCTTCTGCCATAAATCCTACCTCCAGTATATTTTATTGTATATTACTTACTTTTAAATCTGGTTCCCACTCCGTAATAATATCAATATTATAATTGTCTGTAATAATAACATAATGCCTTATATCCTCTGTATCTAAAAAACCTGCTGATATTTTTTCTAGTTCCTTCCCAAATTCCCCATCCTTTAACTCATATATATAGTTCATAAAATTATCGTTTTTATATTTAGAAATTTCCTCATCTGAATATACTCCTTCTTGTACAATACCCTCATCCAAAATTCTAATTGCACTGGCATGTCCAAACTTTATAATAACATGGTAAGTATTTCCTCTTAATTCTATATCAAGTCCCCCTTCCTCTGAATTAGTAATCCATGTTTTATATACATCTTCAGGAATAATTCCTTTGTAAACTTCTTTCCATATCTCCATATCCTTAATACCCTCTTTTACTGTACTTATTCAAATCATAATTTTAATATATACTATAATTTTAAACCAATAAATAATTTTACACAAAACTAATAATTAAATATATTTTTTTCTTCTTTCATTTTTGAATCTATTATTTTCCAATATTTTATTTCTCCTTCTTCATAATAGAAAAAGAACATTCCATCTATATAAGTAATTTTCTTTAAAATTTCCTTTATTTCATCTTGAATGAATTCTAAATAAGATTCTTTTATATCCGCACCATAAAAAACATAAGCTGTCCAATTTATTATTTCTTCTGGATAACGCCATCCTTTATTATAAAATTCCATATTTTCACTACTAAATATACTTCCCATATTTGTTCTTGTTTTATAATTGTCAATAATTTTTTTAATTTCTTTAATCTGGCTATATTCACACTCAAGCCATCCTTTAACAGATACATATTTTGCCATATAAAATCTCCCGCCAAATACATAATAATATATTTTTATATTATTTTAGGTTATCTGCTTTTTTAATAAAAACTTCCAATATTTTTTGAACTGGTAATGTACTTTCTTGCAAAAGCATTTCTGCCTTTTCTTTAAGTTGTTTTATGTTATCTTTGCCAAGAAATAATATATCCATATCCCTTAATGCATCAATACAAGCTATAAATACATTATCATTACCTGTATTAAGCATTTTCAATATACATTCTATAGCATACTGGTTATTAATATCTCCCAGACACTCTGCAAGACGTATATTCCAGCATATATCCTCTTTAGGAATCATATTTTTCAGCTTATCCCATTCTGCAGAAGAAAATTTCTGCAGAATATCCTCACATATAAATAATGCACTATCATACCAATAATCTTCTAACATATCACTTTTTAAATACTTGTCTAATTCATTTAATATATTTAATTTCCCCTTTCCTTTATAAAAAACAAAAAACAGGTTATACAATTTATATATTTTGATACATTTAATTTTATAATTATTATATTTTTCAATCTTAATAATCTCTCTATACACACCATTTACTAAAACCTGTTAAACTGTTGCAAAGTATAAATCATCCAGACTAAAACAATTTGTGTTGACTGCCCCTTCCGATGCATGCCAGTAAATTTCTGGTATGTTTTGTTTTAAATCATTTAAATCAATAAACCACTTATCTGAATTATAATCATCTGTAAACACAATTTCCAACATGCCTATAACATGTTTTATGTTATTAAATTCATAACATTTTCTAATAAATGCTACACCTATATTAGTATTCATCATGCATACAATACCATCTTTCTGGTTAAAAAATCTTGCCCACTCTTCCCCTGCACCATCATCCCAGTCTAATTTTAAACTACTGTCAGCTAACTGGATTTTCGCAAGTAATTCTTCAAATTCATTATTTAAAAATATTTTCTTATCCCTTGCTTTTTTGAGCAATTCCATCATATTTTCCATCTTCTATGCACATAATCAAACTAACAAAAAATTTCTGGAATCTTCTATATCATTAATGCTTTCTATAAAAAATTCATAGTTTTTTAATTTAAGTATTTTATTATTGAGCTTATAAATTAAATCTTTATTACCAGAATATATTATTATATTATAATTAGCATATATAGGTGCCCTGAATAATATTAATTCATATCTTTCTATCAATTGTTTGATGCACTTAAAATCAACCAGATTAAATGAACACTGTTCAAATGGTAACTGAAAATCCTTTCTGTTAATTAATATACAAGATATATATTCCTGGACCAAATTAATACTTTTTATTTCCTTTGCCTTAATGATGTATGTATTATAAAGCCCATCAAGGGAAAATAATGTATTATATTTATTATTTATTTCATCAATAATATTTTTATTTTCTCTAGAATTAAATATTTTTAAAATTATTTCCATTTCATCAGATTCATCTCTTAAAAGATTAACTATTTTTTCTTCAATTTCATATTCAATATTATTAAATCCAATATCAAAATCAAAATCCATATGTGAAAAACTATCAATAGCACTATAAGCTGACAAATATAAACCGTGAAATTTTACTTTTTCTTTTACCATATTAAAGGGAAAGTAACTATTATATTCCATCCCATTTTTATTAAAGCTAAATAAACGCCTTCTATCATACATAAAATTTAATCTCGTCATATTATAGAAATATTGCTTATAAACCGTAAGACCGTTAAACTTATATATCTGTAACCCCTCATTCATATTAATCCACCATGCCGCTGTAAACAAAATTTCCAACTTACCATACATACAATACCATCTTTCTGGTTAAATAATTCTATATTTAATATCCAAACACCAGAAAGAAACCATATTGTACTCAATTTCATCAACATAGTATCTAATATTCTCTAATTGCCTATCAGACACATCTGTTATTTCAAAAAAAATCTTGTAAAAATTATTAATACCGCCTAATTTAAATTCTTGAACATTATAAAATACTAATTTAATTCTTGTATCTCTTTCATAAAATGGACATGTACTTAGAATCAATTCCAAATTATATTCTTTTGTACTATCATTACCCATTTCTCTACATATATTTATAGATTGTATATATCCTGTTTCTTTTATTAATTTATAAATTTCATTTAATTTTTCTTTGTCCATCTAAATTCCCCTTGTATAAACCCAGCTACATCCAGTATCACATGTTTATCTCCCCTTTTCATCCATATATGCCATATATTAACTGTACAAGCCTGGTATCATGCAAATATTTATTTTTAAAATACAGCAGGTCCTTCTTTTCCTCTTGTCTGGCGGCTTCCTCCATTTCCTGTGCCTGCAATCTGGACCAGGCACTTATAAATTTCACTATGTTCCATTTCCCTGTATGCAGTTCCAAGCCTGTGGCTTATGTACTGGAGCAGGCATTCCCTTGGCACAGGCTGGCTGCCAAGGCACATAAGTGCAAAACTTATGTCACTTTCCCTGCTTGTCCTGCTGCTGAAAACCATGCGCGCAAAAACTTTCAGAAGCACTGGTGAAACAGTAATACCGCCTGGTCCTGCATATGGTACATTAGTAATATCAAGCGTATTATATGCTGTATGGAAATCTTGCATATCCTGGTATTCTTTTCTAAGCCTTGCTCCTTGTGACAGCCTGAACCTGCCGAGCTCAAGCCCGCCGCCGCTGTTTTCTTCTTCCATTTCCATACGGATTTCTAACGGATATATTTCAAAATCCTCCGTATTTAAAACAGGTAAAATATAAAGTTTTATTATTATCTGCCTGTCAAACTCTTCAAAAGGAAAAATTTCCTCATCTGACAATATAATATTTCCTTTATGCCAGACTGCACCAGCACTGGCAACAACCTGCCCTTTTCCGTCATTTCCCTTTTTATATGAAATATCAAATCCTGCCAGTATTCCGTCCGCCCATCCTGCCATATAAGTTTCTGCAAACCCTGAAGGGAAATCACGCAATGCCTCAAGCCCTTCTTTCTTTAATACCCTGCCTTTATGGAACAGTGGTTTCCTGTATTCCTGCATTAGTTAATGCCTCCCATCAAAGAAATCTGTTTCCCATGCTCCTGTTTCAAATGGGACAAATCCAGCAGGACAACTATAGAGCAGGTTTTCCCTGCGTGCTGTTTCAAGAATTGAAAAGCCCCAGTTTTCATTATCTGCAAAAACGAAAAGCCGTAATTCACCATTTTTTATGCTGTCTAAATCATCCTGTTTTAAAAAAGGATAATCTATGGAAAGTGTTTCATATCCTGTTTCTATGTAATCTTTTTTCCTTAATAAAAATTGAATATTATAAACTTCTCTCCCTGTACCATCCCTTAGACAGAATAAAACTTCTTCTGCTTCTTCTGGTCTTGAAATAAAACCATAGACATGCCCCATTAGTGTACCTTTTTCAAGAAGCGTCCTTTCATATCCTGGTACTTTATAATCTTCTGCTGACAATGAATATGGCATTCTTGCCGCTTCATGGCTTATAACTGCCCTTATCCTGCCAGTTTTTTTATCTTTATGGTATGCTACAGCACCATCTATACACATAAGTTTTCTTGCACAGCCTTTATTTTCTACAGGTTTTGCTTTCCTTCCTGCTACATATTCCTTAAGTATATCCCTGAAAAGTTCAATTTTACTGCTTTGCCCTGATAATATAATGTGGTCAATATCCATCAGATTCCCATTTTCATATAAAGGCTCAATAAAATTTTTCAAAAAACCATAAATATCAGGTTTCCAGAGAAGGTTTATTTCCTCTTTTTCAATAACAATATCAGGACATATTGTATTTGTTTCCCATATATCTGGTTTCTTTTGTACAGAAAGGTAAAAATCTGTAAAAACCGGTTCACTTCCATAACCAGTGAAAAGATTACAAAGTGGCAGCCGGCAGATACCCTGGTAATCAAAAAGCCTTCTTTTTACAGCCTCTGCCATATTCCAGAGAAAGTAAAAATTTCCTTTTGCTTTTAAATAGAAACCTTCCTGCCAGTTTTTATAAACTGCAAAACGTGATGGAATTACAGCTTCTGCTTTATCATATACATGTGAAAAATATTCATATACTTTCCCTGTACCTTCGCTGTCAACTGCCTCATATAATTCTGGAAATATACCTGGAAACAGGCTGCCTATTGGAACGGCTTGGGAATTAGTATAAAATTCTGCCATACGGATTTTCAGTAACTGGAATATCCGCCATGTCAGATGGTTTCCACCAAAACTTGTATCCCCATGTGCAAATGCTACATGTATATCCAGATGGCTTGTAATTCCTTCATCAGTAATCTTGTAACTGCATCCCGCCATATCACTTGTACCACCACCACAGTCCAGAACCAGTGCCTTTCTCAATACGCCATCTTCATAATCCATATTGCGTATACTGTCTTCAATACAATGGTAAAGAACTGAAACAGCTTCATCTGCTATATCCTTAGAAATAATAGTGTATTCAGGAAGTGCTTCCTTATACATAGACATAAAAAGCAGATTCTGCTTTACTGGACAAGTGAAACAAATCTTTTTATACCGTGTCCTGTTCTGTTGCTCTGCCTGCCTTATAACATATAAAAGAAACTGGCGTACAATAAAAAGTTTTTCTGCTTCACATGTATTGCCTTCAATATCAGTGATAATAGTTTTTTCATGGTAACAGGACACCCAGCGTTTTATATTATAAAAAATGCTGTTTCTGGCCATAAAACCGTATTTCTCTGATTCCTTCAATGCTTCCTCTCCAAACCAAAAACTTATATGGCCATCTTCAATACTGTTACATTCTTTTACTGCAACTACACTTGGACACAGGCTGCAGCTTGTACAGTTTTCTTTATGTATACCCCCACAGACAGAAGCATTTTGGAAATAAATCCTTTCTGCCATATCTTTGCCCGAAGCAGCCCCTGCCGTTGTATATGATGTTCCAAAATCAATTACTAATGGTTCTTCTGATACTGGTGCCTCTTTTATAACAACTTCCGGGAGCTGGCAGCAGACAAAATGGAAACTGTTCCTTTTCTTATATTTTCCAAGATATCTCCTGACAGCTTCTTCCATACCAGCACCTTCTATTAAATAAAGACACCAGCCATTAAAATGCCCTATAGGTATATCTGGTGATATTCTTTCTTTTGAAATATCCAGGTGATATTTATTGCTGCCTTCTGGTTTTGCTGTAAGTATTGCCTGTATCTTGCATTTATCATCTGCCAAAAACACATATTCCCCTACGTTTTCCATACCACTTGTTACAATATACGGAAACTCCTTGCTGCCTAATACGTCTTGTCCTTTGTAAATTTCCATGCACACAGGCACACCTGTTTCTTCATTACCTGTTATACCATCTGTTGCAAGGGCTTTTTCAAGGCGGCGGCAGCCTTCTTCTAAATATATTGAAACCGCATCTCTTTTTGTTATGCCAAGGTAATTATAAAGAAGCTCCACAAGTTTCTTCTTGTCATAAAGGATTTCAATTGCAGGTGGCTTAATACTTTCTGTATGGCAGATTTTTCTAAGCCTTTTAAGTTCATATGACTCCAGTTCTTCACGTGTATAAAAACGGTGTACTGGGTTTTTCTTTATTTTTCCTAATTTATATGTTTCATATAACATTGCCAAAACCTCGCTATGTTACTATGAAGCCTTAAGGCTGAATAGTAACTTATGCTAATACAAAACCACCAAGTTTCATTGTTTCATCATATCCTGTTATGCCATATGTGATGCCCCAGTGTATTGTATATGGAAATGACAGTGGCAGAAACAGCCTTATAAGGAATAAAAGCTTTTTACTGTCTGCTTCATCCCAGGGTTCTTTCATATGAAAAACAAACTCTTCTCCTTCACGTATTAAAACATCACATACTGGAAGTAATCTTTTTATTGCTAATGACAGACACCAGACACTATCCCCTGTTTTATAAAGACAAAGCAATATCCTTGCAGCTTCCCACTTTTCTGCCATTGTGAATACAGCCATACTGCCAGCCCCGCCAAATACACCACTTTCCATATCCTGTACTATAAAACCTGTATAAAAATCCTGTTTACACATTCCAGCCTTTAAATCAATATCTGCCAGATAATGCAGTATAATATCAGAAAGTGCCTGGTTAAATTCTTCATAACCTAAATCATCAGGCGTAAGAAGTGGTCCAAATATTGAAAAAAACCTTACATATGGATTTACATCAATATTCTGGAAATCATTTTCATGCCTGTTTCCATACAAACTATCTGCCTGCATTTCAAGATAAGGTGAAACCCTGTTATTTTTTACTTTATAATGTAATTTTCCAGGGTTTGCATCTTTTTGTATTAATGAAAGATATGGTGCCCATATCTGGTTTCTGTCCTCCATGCTAATCTCTTAAAACCCCCGTCCACTCATATTCATCTGTATATAATTGTAATTCTGCAATCAGAAAAAACATTTTTTCATATTTGAAAATATCTGTACTGTCTTTTGGATGCAGGATTAATGTTATCTTTCTTTTTGGTTTTAACAGGGAATGGCTTTTAATAAAAGGATTCATATCTAAAGCTGGTACTGTTCCTTGTAAATCCATACAGACATCTATTAATTCAAATTCATCTGATATTTCATATGAACTTATTATCCGTTCTATCTCCCCTTTTGTACAAAGGCACCTGGGACCTGATAATGCCTGCCTGTCTGCATGCCGCATCTGCCTTTTATTAGTTTGTAATGGATATATTAATCCTGTTAAATCTTTATCTGCATCCATACATGCTATTTTTAGCAGTTTAATATTCTGGTACTCTTTTTTCCTGGTATGAACATATAAACTGTCTTGTGAAAAAACTGTCTGGAAAAATTCTTCTTCTGGAACTGCAAGGTATCCTGCCTCTGTATCTTCCAGCATAATTTCATGTATATAAACTTCTTCCTTGCCTGCTGGTGCTGCCCAGGCTCTGGTTTTATATATTTCTTCTTTTACATTCCATACAAATGCAACATCATTTATTACAGAGTTTTCCAGTCCTTCTGCCAGCAGTTCCACTTTTTGCACATCTGCATCTTCTGGTACAATTCCCTTTATGTCAGAAACAGCAAGCAGTTTATAGATAAACGGGCAGTTTATTGTATGCCACTGTTTCTGGTTTTTATTAAACTGCCTGTATAAATTTTCTATAACTCTTATATATTCCCTGCAATACCCTAATGATACAACAGTTTCATAATCCCCCTGGCTTGTATAGACTTTTGCATTATATGTATGTTTAAGATAATTACATATTGAAGGATAGGCACAGGCAAGAAACAATTTTCCAAGATATCCCTTGCCATATTCTTTTCCCATATCCATTTCAAAAAGGCAACGGCTGGTATTATCAATATGCTCCCTTTTACAAACACCTGTATAAATATAATATGGATGTGCAAAATCCTGTATTTCGTTGTCAAGTTTTTTTTCAAGACCTGCAAACCGCCTGTCACTATAACGCAGAAGTTCCCCAAATACATCTATAAGTACATCTTGCAAAAGGACTCTCTGCACTGGGTCGTGGATTTCTTCTATTCTGGATTGTAAAAGTTCCTTTACATGTTCCATGCTCTTCCTCCCATATCTGGTATATAAATACAATCAGCTCTCTTCATTTTCCAGTTCTTCAAGTGCCTCATAAACTGCTTCTGGCCTTTCATCCCATATATCCATTTCTTTATAAACCTTCAAAGCCTTTTCATATAATTGTATGGCTTTATCCTTTTTTCCAGTTCTGGAAGCTTCTTTTGCTTGTAATATATATTTTGATGCAAGTGTAAGTTTTTTTTGTTCTGCTTCTTCCTCTGCTTTGGCTTTAGCTTCAGTAATTGCCTGTCCTAATGCAGTAATATCTGCATATACACTCTCTGCATCTTCCGCAGAACCACTGAAACTGTTATACTTTGAAAGAACTTCTTTATAAAGTTTTTCTGCTCTTTTTGTACGCCCCTCTTCCAAAGCTTTTCCAGCACTTGTAATAAGTGTATTCATTTGTATAATTTGCTTATTTGCTGCATGCTGTTTTTTCTCTTCTTTTTCCTGTTTTTTCTTTTCTTCTTTTTTCTGTTTTGCTTCCTCTTCTGCTTTTTCTGCCTCTTCTTCTTCCTGTTCTGCCTGTTTTTGCTTAGAATGGGCATCAAAAATTTTTGCCTGTATCTCTGCCTGCATTTCAATGTTATTTACTTTATTTAAAAGTTCCAATACTTTTTCATACTGCTTTACAGCCTCTTCATATTCCCCCGCAGAAGCATACATACCACCTAATGCAACATACTGTGAAACTTGTATATATACATCTGTTTCAACAAGTTTTTCTGTGGCTTCATCCTCAACTGCACCTAAACCCTGGAATGCTGCCTCTTTCTGTGCCTGTTTATATATTTTTTCTGCCTGTTTGTAATCCTGTCCTGTAAAAGCTGCTTCAGCTTCCTGTATAAGCCCTGTGAGAAATTTCCTTCCAGAAACAGTTTCTGACAATTCTTTCTTTTCACTGGTATACTGCCAGTTATCCATATTTAACTTATTAACAATTTCTTCCGCCTGCTCATATTCTTCAAGAGCTTTGTCATAATTTCCATATTCTGTATACCGTACTGCTTTTTTATCATATTCCCTGATCTGCTTTATTATTTTTCTGTCTGATGCCCTTATAACCAGGACTGTAATACACAAAATTAAAACAATGGCAAAAAATGCAATTATTATAATTAAAATTATACGTTTCTTCTTTTTTTCCTTTTGTACA
>JAAWKM010000119.1 GCA_022797375.1 Lachnospiraceae bacterium | reverse complement strand
AAAGCATAAAGCTGTATATAACATATGATATGTTAAGTTTGCAAATGTGCAGGCTTTCTTTACTATGCCTAATTTTCATTAAAAATTTTTTATTTTTCTGCTTGACTTTTAATAGTTGGTCTTTCAGACCATTTAAAGTGATTGCGATTACCTGCAACGTGTAGAGCAGCTCGTCATTGTCTGGGCTTACACTTTCCATACGTTTCAACTCCTCATGGATTGCCGTCATCTGATTTTTCAATGCCTTATATACCCTCGGATTGCCCTGCACCACAACGTCCCTGCATAAGAGCCGCCTTGTGATGTAGTCCTGCTTTGTCAATCCCGACAATGCCACCAAATCATTCAGCAGCTTTGCTTCTTCATCAGATACCCGAAACGCCACCGTATGATTGCGCCATCTTCCTTTGTAATCAAGTGATTTCTCCATGCTTTTAGTCCTCCTTTGTCATTCTTTCCATTTCCAATTTTTCTGCCATTTCCGTCTGTATCGTAGGAAACAGGTGTGCATAACGGTAAGTTATCTTTTCCGCTTCATGCCCCATGCGCTCCCCAATCGCCAGTACCGAAAATCCCATGTTGATTAAAAGCGAAACCGCACTGTGTCTAAGGTCATGCACTCTTATTTTCTTTACTCCTGCCTGTTTTGCTCCACGTTCCATTTCATGGCTAAGATAAGATTTTGTAACCGAAAACAACCTTTCGTCCGGCTTAATATCGTAAAGCATTTTGATATACTCTTGCATTTCCTCACAGAGAAATGGCGGCATTTTGATTGTTCGGTTGCTCTTTTTGGTTTTGGGGCTTGTCACAATATCCCGCCCTTTAGAACGGTGGAAAGTTTTGCTTATCGTGACTGTCTGTTTCTCAAAGTCGAAATCAGCGGGTGTTAAGGCAAGAAGTTCACCGGAACGGATTCCACACCAGTAAAGCATTTCAAACGCATAATAGGAACGGGGCTTATCCATCATGGCTTCGGAGAATTTCAGATATTCTTCTTTCGTCCAGAAGTCCATTTCCTTTATGGTTTCGCTCCCAATCGTTCCCGCCCGCCTTGCTGGATTGTAGGGAAGATTATAAAAGTTTACCGCATGGTTGAATATCGCTGTAAGCTGTGCGTGTATCGTCCTTAAATAATCTGCCGAATAGGGCTTTCCCTTCTCATCACGGTATGCCATCAGTTCATTCTGCCACGCAATCACGTCCTTTGCTTCAATCTCCGCAATCTTGCGGTTTTCAAAGTACGGTAAAATCTTTGTCCGTATCACATGGCTTTTGGACTCCCAAGTGCTTTCCTTGACACGCTGTTTCTTATCGGCTTCGTACACTTCAAAGAAACTACCAAAAGTCATATCCAGTTTTGCTCCCTGTTTAAGCATGACTTCATGCTCCCAAGCCTGTGCTTCCCTCTTTGTTGCAAAGCCTCTCTTTTGTGTCTGTTTCCTTTCCCCTTTCCAGTTGGTAAAGCGATAGATTACCCGCCATGTTCCTGTAGCATTGTCTTTGTATACAGCCATTCCATCATCTCCCTTCTATTCGCTGTAACATACTTTTTTATGAAAAAATGTTGCGTTTACACGCCCTGCCACCATCAAATAGCCCAGCTTCTGCATTTCTGCGTTCAATTCCCTTACAATCTGGTAGGCTTTTGACTTTGATACACGAAGTTCCGTTGCCACTTCTTCCACGGTCATAAATGATTTTTCTGCCATACTGTTACTCTCTCCTTTCTTTACTTAACTCTTTTTAGTTAAGTTGTATTGATATAATACTAAATAAATTCCGTTAAGCCAAGTGGTTATCAAGAAAATCTTAACTTTTTTTATTTAAGTTATTCTTGCTATTTCTATTTCCCCATGCTATACTAAATTCAACAAATATGTTTAAGTACAGTTATGCACGGCTGTATCACCATAACTACAACGGAGGTTTTACTATGGCAACCGGCAAACGTATCCGCTTTTTCCGCAACCGAAAAGGCATGACACAGAAACAGTTAGGTGAAATCCTCGGTTTTCTCGGAAAAACTTCTGATGTCCGAATGGCACAGTACGAATCAGAAGCAAGAACACCGAAGCATGACCTTGTAAAAGAAATGGCGCATATCTTTGATATAAGCACCCACGCCCTCACTGTGCCGGATATTGACACCTATATCGGGCTTATGCACACGCTCTTTGCTTTGGAAGATATGTATGGACTGAAAATCGGGGAGATTGACGGGGAAATCTGCCTGCGCCTTGACAAGTCCGACTATTCCACTTATACGTCCATGTCCGATATGTTCCACGCATGGCAGGAACAAGCCGCCAAGTTAGAACAGGACGAGATTACCAAAGAGGAATACGACCAGTGGCGGTACAAGTACCCGAAACTGGACACCTCGAAACATTGGGCGAAAATCCCCTCACAGGCGGTCAGTGATATGCTTATGGAAGAATTAGCTAAGATAGAAAAAGAAGATAAGAAAACGTCCAAAAAGAAAAAACAGAAATAAGCATAAAAAGACCTTGCCGATATTCAGTTTCCATATCTGAAAATCAGCAAGGTTTCTCTATGCCATTGATGTAATTATCCAGTGCGTGATGTTATAAATGTTGCCAAATCGTTGCCATCACTTAAACAAATTTGTTTAAAATTCGCATAAACACTGGATTTCTAAAGTCCATTTCATCACTCGAACTCGATTTCGTAATGGTGTTTTCCTGAACTTACACTACTAAAACATACCATTTTTTCGTTCATTTTGTTATATCCTACTCTGTTTACTTTTGTCTTATCTGGCTTTTAACATCACAATAACATCACATACTTAATCCTGTAACGTATTCCGATATTTGCTTTTACAGCTTTTAAACACTTGTTTTATATGTAGTTTAAAATTCCTCATATCTATAGTTAGTGTTACATTTATAGCCCCAGAACCACACAATAAATATTGCTATTAGAACCGTAAACCTTGGTTACATTTCTTTATATAATTATATTATATAATATAAAATATTACAAGAAATCTTATAATCCTGTTATTATCCCTAGCATTTAAAAACACAAGTTTTAGCAGACACCTTCCAAATGACAAAAAAAGACGCCCAGTTTATGGACGTCTCCTCCTGCAACAATAATATTGCAGAATTACTTATCTGGTGAAATCAGTGAACCGTTTCTGGTATGTATAACTTTTTTAAGATTATTTGGCTCTTTTACAATTAACTCTGAGGGTTCACAGTCTAAAGCCTCACATATTAAATCCAGATGTTCAAGGTTTATCCTTTCTGTAAACTCGTGGTACATCTCATTAATTGTATTTGGTCTTATACCAGTAGCCCTTGCTAAATCAGCCTGCGTCCATCTAAGTTCACCAAGCTTGGCAGATAGTAAGATTCTAATCATACGTATCGCTCCTTCCTTTATATTTTACAACATAAGGTTAGAGCATTTCATAAAAAGATAGATTATAACTTATTTAGATATAATCTATACATTTTACGTTATTTTTTTAAAGGTATATGCACATTTATTAATATATTCATAAACAAAAAAACAGTAACCAACAACAAAAAAGCTACTGTTTTTTCATAATATATACATTAATTTTCTTTTTTGTTTCAATCCACGCCCGATAATTTCACGGAGTATGGCTGTATCTTAATCTGAAACTTTGAATTTTTATTTGATTTATATGTAATTATCTGATATACTGTTTTTACAGTCGGGGCGGTGATAAGCCCGCCCTTCTGTTTTCCTTTTTTCTGTTAGCTTAAAATCATTTTTTCAATTCCTGCAGTATCAATACTATATGATGTTAATTTGATTTTAGCAACTTCTAACTGTATATCCAGTTCTTTGTTTTCTGCCGCCTTAATTCTTAACAAATTGATGTAATTGTCTATAAGGCTTTGTTTAACTTCCTGTTCTGTCATTTCCTCGCCCATATTTTCTCCTTTCCCCACAAGGTTTTGCTTGCCATCTGCCTTTTGGTTATTAGCCCTTTATCTCTTGGACTAATTATGGTATACATGATATTTAATGTATTACCAATATATTTTTTACATCTTTTTACATCTTTTTCCATGTTTTTACTCATTCTGTTTTACATCATTTTTAATGTTTATATTTTCAACATACTTTAATATATTTCCTGGTTGCATATCCAAAAGCATACAAATATTGTCAAGTGCTTTTGCACCTACTGGTTTTCCCTCTCTTATATATTGTATTGCACTTTCATTTAGTAGCTTTTCTTTACGTAGTCTAGTAGTATTATATCCAGCTTCTTTTAATGTTTCCAACACATTGATTTTATACACAAGCACACTTAACACCCCTTTTTGTTTATTTATATTTTGCATTATATTTCATTTATTGTCAACAACATTATTTTTCGTGTATTTTGTATAAATTTTGAAATAATAATACATCATATTCCATGTATTAAGTATATTAATTTTGCATTAATTATCATGTATTATATAACCATAGCAAGAAAAAAGTCAAATAAAATTAATAACATAAATATTAAAAAATATTCTTTTTCGATTAATTTTCATATTTTTATAGAAAAATCAATAATTATATGCTATAATATAAAAATAAATTATTATTTATATAATGAAAAGTAAAGATAGAAGCACCAGATAGTCTAATTATATCAATCTGGCATCATATACTCCCTTTTCAATAGTCAAATCAAATATAAATACTAATTTTAATTATGATGTATTTTTGCATAAATTGTACATAAGGAGAATTTTTTATGATTGATAAAGGATGCGAGGTAAACTATGATTTTAAAAATGGTTTTATATTAGGAGAAGAACATTTACAAATATTATCAAGTAAAATTAAAGAGCGATATCCCGAAGAAGAACTTATATATAAGATAACTAAAAATAATTCATATATTTTTCAAACATTAGACATAAATGAAATATTTAAAGAAGAAAATAGTAACGCAAATATTATCAATAAATTAGAGATTATAATAAATAACGAGGATACGGTAAATTTTAGTCTGTGTTTTGAAAAAGGAAAAAATACTTCTTTAAAAATAATTGGAACTAATAAAGATAGAATTTTTTTGCTTTATAATGAAATTAAAACCTATGTTGAGAAAGAAATTACAACTGTAAAAATATTTTTTAAAAATAATGATTTATTTGAAATATATGTTTATATATTATTATCTTTATTATCTTTATTATTTTTATTTATCGTATTTATAGAACCAGATTTATCATATAATAAAAAAGAAATAGAAGATATTTTAAATTCTTCAGACATACACCTTAAATTAAATTTTCTTATTAATAAACAATCAAATGAATATTTTCATAAATACGACGCTAGTATAATTCCTTCTAGTATTGCTATTGTTTTAATTTTTTTGTGTTTGTTTATATATATTTTTAATAAAAATAGAATTTTAAAAATTACAGATTATTTTTTATTTGGAAAACAAAAAAATGTATATGAAAAAAAATAAAAATAAAAAATAATATTATTTGGTCTATAGGAATAGGTCTTGTTGTTAGTATAGTTTCAGGATTTTTTGTTTATTTCTTTACACAATAATATATTCTTAATTATTGAGAAATCTTTAAAGTATTTATTTTATTAGGAGTAGAGTTACACTATCTGTATAATCTTAGTTGGCAGAAAACATTATAAAAATATGAGTATAAAAAATATTTGTCGTAATTATTTAAGTATTATGAAGGAGGTAATTTGAAATGAATAAGATTTTAGATAAGCTTGGAGTATATGATTTAATTGCGGTTTTGCTGTCAGGCATTAGCATCTCTACTTTTTCTATTTTAGTCTTACAATTAGTATACAAAATACCTATGGATGTAAATTTCAAAGTAAATGAAACGTTATCTTTTTTGATATTAAGCTATTTTTTAGGATTAATCTTTCAAGAATGTAGTTCTTTTATTCAAAAAAAAACTATACATAGGAATAATGGTTTATTAAAAACAGCATTAAAAACGTCAAATGACTCTCATATTTTTTTAACTAAAATTGAAAAAGATGAAGTATATGCTTATGTAATAAATAAATTGAAACTTAATCCCAATGAAAATAATGATAATGTTGTTTATAATTATTGCAAGTTTTATATTTTAAAAAATTCTGATACATCACGAATTGATAGAGACCAATCAATTAGCGCCATGAGCAGAAGTCTTTCTTTGTATTTTGCATTATTGACTATTACAGTTTTAATAAACATTTTTTTTCAACCTCAATTTGTTAAATTTATTTTAATTGTCATATCTTTAACATTTACATTTTTGTTTTATTATAGGTGTAAAAGATTTAACAAATTGCGTTACATTAATATATTTAGAACTTTTTATTATAATGTTGTAGTCAAATAATAAAATTTACATAGCCGAGAGGTTTTCTTAACAGAAAATCTCTCGGTCTTTCTGTTTCTTAAGTCAACTGCCCAAACCCTAAAGCTAATTTCATCACATGAATTCAATAATTTTAACCCAGGAATCCAACCTTATTCTTAACAAGTTAGCTTATTTACATCATTTTATTTTTTTGTCATTTTTGATACAAACAAATTATAACTCTTTTGAAGGATTTGCCAATTCTTTGGAAACATCTCTATAGATTTTTAAATCCATTAGTATACTTTATTATGATTAGACATAACTTTTACTATTGCTTCTGCAACATCCATCCTGTCACTTTTATATAACAGGTAATCGTCTTTATCGTCAACAAAGCAGACTTCTACAAGTATTGCTGATGCTTTTGTATGGTTTAAAAAATATAAACCGCTGGCCACTTTTACACCACGGTTAGTATAGACAAGCCTTGACATCTGGTTACAGATGCGTTTTGCAATATCCCCTTTGTCAGATACATTTTCTGTGAGCAGTACCTCTGTGCCGCCCACTTTGTTATCCCCTTTTCTGTCGCTACGCCCACTGTTAAAATGTATGGATATATACAGGTCTGCGTCTGTTACAACGTTGCATTTTGCGTATATCCTGCGTAATACGTCCGAACAAAGCCGCTATATCTGTTATACAATATTATTCCAATACCATGTTATAAAGCTCCATAAATTTATCAGCATAATAATAAGGCTGTGTTTCTTTTTGGTTCTTATTACTAATCAAATTCACACCATACAATAAACCCTTATCTGTCAATGACTTATATGTTTTCATCTTGCCATTACTGGATTTACGTTCTTTTATTTGAAGAAACCCCTTGTCCAAAAGAATGTTATTAAACTTTTGGACTTTTATTCTTCAATTGTTTCTTTCAAGAAGAACCGTTGCACAATATCTTTCACGGCTGCCATTATCTTCATAATGTGGAAGGAAACTTACAGGCAGTCCAAATTCTTTAAATGTATTGTTATACATAAATAAGCGGCTTGATTTTGCTATTTTTAAATCATCTGCCAGAAATTTAATGCCTTGTAAACACATAAGAAACTTTAGGTTATTTCCATTTTGGTTTTCTTTATACTTTTTCTCAATACTAATAAAATACCTTCTGACCTGTTTGCCCTTTTCGTTGCGTTCAAGCATTGTCATTTCCTTGGCAGTGTCAAGTTTGATTATATGTTCTTTCTTTTTCATTCCTTTAGCCACTGTCGAAATTTCGACGCCTTCAAAATCCTCATTTTCTATAGCATCAATTTCATTAAATCTTCTTTTAATCCATTCCCTGTAATTGCTTTTAACCTGTAACACCTTATGTAACTCTGTACCATATACAACCTTTTCACCTGTACCTGTTATGTACACTGGAACAAGTTCATCCTCAATCATTACTAAACCATTCATATAATGCCCTCCATTATTTAACATTGCAAACCGCAATTAATATATAAATTTTTTATAAGTCCTGTTTTTAATCTGTTAAAAATTATAATTCCTCCATATCGACAAAATCTTCCCCTCCACAAATTACAGTACACAGTCCAATGATGATAATATCTTCAAGTTTATGACGTATATTGCCATATCTTGTCCGCCTTGGTTCTTTTACATTTTTGATTTCTTCTTTTAAAGTTTTTATTCTCATAATTCATATTCTACATATTTTTTTTTAAAAGTAAATGCTGTTGCCCTGTCTAGCAGAAACAGCATGATAGAAATATTCATAATTTTGTGATAATATAGATTTAACAAACTGTAATTTGTATGGGAGGAAATATTAATTTTAGATTCATAAATATACCACTATTTACAGTAAAGAAAAAGTGTGACTTTTATGCTAGGATTAGGACATCAATTTGAAAAAAGGGGGGGGGTATCTTTCATGGATATAAAAAAGATAGACTCTTTCTTAAAGAATTTAAGAAAAGAAAGTACCATAACAAAAGAGCAATAAGGAAAAGAATCAGTATTACCAATAAGACGATATCTCAAATGAGAAACTTGTGATTATATGCCACCTATGGAATCTTTAGTTTTACTTTACAATATTTATGGAATAAATATTAATAAAATTTTAGCATGAGAATATGTTGAAGATAGCAAGATGAAAGAAATTGCATATGGCAATGTTGTAAAGGTACTTTACGAACTCGAGAAACATAATCAGAAATTTGAAAATAGAATGATTATTGTTGTGGTTGTGACAACGATATTAACGATTTCAATCATGATAATATTCCCTTTCAAATAGTTTGAAGAATATCTTAATATTTATAATGGTAATGGTAATAACATTTATATCAAATACCATAAATTTAATCGCAACAGCAACCCGAAAAGAAAATGCAAGAAGATAGGCTAATATTATTTTATCTATACGAAGAATTCAACAGATTCTGATTTTTTCGCCGAATTATATACGATAACATAGGTTAATTTAAGCATTTCAAAATGATTTGATTGGAGATGGAAAAATGACAAAAGTAACAACACATATTATTAAAAATACGTTTGATGAATATTTATCAAGAGAAAGAAAAAGCATAGATAATGTATTTGGGGATTTTCTTGTAAATAAAAGCTTGTACGATGAAATAGAGATTACAAAGGATAATATTTTTGAATTAGCTGATTTGGTAGGCGGGCATGTAAAAATAGATATTTATTGCTCTGAATGCAGAGAAAGCCGAATGTTTTCTTGCGAGATGATTCCATATTACTGGTATGATAATGATGCCAAAGAAATAAAAGGATGTCCTTTGGAAAGAGAAATCATATTATTACAACAACAACAAATTCAAAATATGAAAAAACCTCATTTTGCAGATGAGCCAGAAGAACCTTGGACATGGACCAATAATTCTTTAGAGAATGATACCCGATTAATGGTATTTAAGTTTTTTTGTGCAATGGATAATACACATAATTTGGACTATATTGTTCTTACATATGGAAGTAAAATGAAAAAGATTGGGCAATATCCTTCTGTTGCAGATTTGTCATTGCCTGAATTGAAAGAGTATAGAAAGGTTATGACCAAAGAAGATGAAAGGGAGCTTAAAAGAGCCATCGGATTATTTGCTTCTGGAATTGGAGTAGGTTCTTTTGTATATCTTAGAAGGATTTTTGAGCGTATTATTGTAACTGCTGGTAAAAAGGCAATAGAAGAGGAAAAAATCAAGGAAGAAAGGTTTAATAAGGCACATGTTGATGAAAAAATAAAGATGCTAGCAAGATATCTTCCCAAATCACTAGTAAATAATACTATATTCTACGGAATTATTAGTAAAGGCATTCATGAATTAAGTGAAGAAGATTGTCTAGAGTTTTTCCCAGTGATGAAAAGCTTTATAATGATGATTTTAAGGCAATGGGAAAATATGCGTAGAGATAAGGAAGAAGAAAAGGAATTAGCATATTCTCTCAGCAATATTGCTGCAAGAGTAAAATAAATAATTACAAAAGAAAAAATAGATATGAAGCAAATTATAATATTTCACGTCAGATTGTAGACAAAGCAATTTATAAAATAAGTTTATATATATTGAGAATAAAACTCTGTATAAACTTATTTTTTATGATATGATTGATAAAGCCCCAAAATTGAGATTTTATCTATGCAAAAGAACTTGGCAGATTAAAGTTTGTCTATCAACAAAATATCCCCTGTAGGCATATTTACTACAGGGGATTTATACTTTATTTATATCTTATCCTTAAAGATCAATTGGATATCTTCATTACCAAAAACTGTCACACACTCAGTTAAATTACTCTATAAATTCTTATCAAATTTAGTAATCATTTTCTCTTGTCTCTTTAGTTCTTCAATGAATATTTCTATTCTTCCCTATATGTCTCTTTTTTAGTAGCAGATAGACTAAACTCATACAATATTTCTGGAAATTGCCTAACTGACTTGCATCTGTATATAAGCAAGGCAGGTTTACTAAATTATCAGCATTCTTTGTAATTTTTAAGAATATAACATTTTATAACTTTATATCCTTTTTGAATCCCTGCCAGATAACATTATTCCCTGGAAGCCATCCATACCATCCAGGACACTGTTTGCCACAGACATCATAATGGCGTATAACATGGCTTGCTGGTATATTGTATTTTTTCATTAACTTTTTAACCAGTTTTACAGTTTTCTTATAGGTCTTGTCTGATATTCTTCCACCCTGTGAACACATTTCAATACCTATAGAATTCCTGTTTGTTACAATACCATGGTACTTAGCCCTGCCACTGCTATAGTCTTTGCCACAATGCCATGCATAACCTTTTGACGGGTTTACACACAAGTAAATGCCATCATTGCCAACAAAATAATTAGCAGATGCACCACGGTTTACAGATTTAAAATAATCTGTATTTGCTTTTGCTGTGTCTGTCCTGTTGTCTGTATAGTGCATTACTATCCATTCTGGTTTTAACCCCTTGTATTTTGTATAATTAACTAGTGTATGGTTTTTATGTATTGCCATCCTTGTCCCCGCTTTCTTTACTAAAAAATGCTGGCAATATTGCCAGCACCATACCTTAAAAATTAATATTGCTGTTTAACCTCTGGCAGCCCTGCTACAGACGTAAGCACTGACACTATACCAGACAGTACAGCCGTTGATACAACAAGCGTCCAGTTTACGCTGCCTAATGCTGTCGCTGCTCCTATGCCCCCAATAGCTGCCTGTGCTACCGTCTTTACAGCACGTACACCAGCAGCCTTTAGCCATTTCCTGCTTTTTTCATTTACCATAACTTTTTCCTCCTTAAAATCCTAAATGTGCAAAAACAAAGCCAAGGACTATGCTTATGACAGAAGTAATTATGTAGCCTGTTACCTGCCGCCATTTCTCACCGTCCCTGGCTTCTAACGTTTCAAGACGTTTCCCCTGCTGTTCCTGTTCTTTGACCATAATTTCCATGTTAGTAGCTAATTTTTCAACAGATGTCGTCAGTGCGCCTATCTGGTGTACACTTTCTTCCAGTTCATCTATACGGCGGTTCTGGCGTTTATCCTCATCTGCCAGACGTTTGTTTTCAGCTTCCATGCGTCTGCAGAACTCTTCATGTTCTGCGCGTGTTATTGGTGTGTCCATTGCGCCCTCCTTCCCATTAAAAAAAGAGCTGTACAGCTCTTTAAGTTATTAATAAAGCCAGGCTGTAAACTGCATGTTGCAAAACCAGCCTGGCTGTGTTATATTATGTATATAAAAGGAGCAGCCGCCCACAAAGTGGTTGA
>JAAWKM010000118.1 GCA_022797375.1 Lachnospiraceae bacterium | reverse complement strand
AGCCGGTTAAATTCGAGGATTTTTGGCATGTTTTATGACAAAAATACGAGTTTTACAGCGCCATTTTGCACAGTTTTTTGCAAAATGTGTGCATTTTAGTGCTTATAGTAACAAGCAGCATCTTAGCAGCAACAGAATGCCTGGTTTTACACTCCAGTAATTTATTATCCAGCCTATTAATACACATCTATAGAAACGGAGGTTTTTAATGGAACTTGTAACGCACACAATACAAACTAATGAATTAAAATGCAGAAGCAATATACAAGCCACTCTTGAAGATGATATGAATGTACCTGATACCAAACCTGATATTGAAAAACTTGTTAAAACACAAGGAAAAATACAAATTACTGATATAAGCCCGTCTGAGGGAAAAGTGACTGTACGGGGCAACCTTTCATTTTCACTTTTATATTCCAGTAATGATGATATACGCCCTATACATAATATAAAAGGACAAATTCCTTTTAATGAATCCATTAATATGGATAATGTAACTGCTACTGATGATGTGTTCTGCCATTTTGAACTGGAGGACTGCCAGGCAAGCCTGATTAATTCAAGAAAAGTAAGTATACGTGCCATATTAAGCCTGGACTGCTGCCAGAATGAACAGAAAAACATTACCATAGGTACAGATATTATATCAGAAGATGCCGCAAGGGCGGGAATGGAAGAAGCCATACCACCTGAAGGGCTTAATAAAAAATTTAACACTATTTCATATACACAACTTGCCTTACAGAAAAATGATATATTCAGGATAAGTGATGAAACTGTACTCCCTAAAGGAAAACCTGCTATCGACACGCTTCTATATTACGAAATAACTCCACAAAATGTACAGACAAGAATTGTGGAAGATGGCATACGCATTATAGGTGATATGCTGCTTTTTGCACTTTATACCCCTGAAATAGAAGAACGCCGTCTTGAATACTTAGAAACAGAACTACCATTTGACGGGGTCGTTAATTGTAATGGCTGTAATGAAAATATGATTCCTGATATAGAGATTATGGTTTCATCCAGGGAGGCTTCAGCTAAGCCTGACGAAGATGGTGAAAACAGAATCCTTGATATTGAACTTATATTAAAACTGCAGATGAAATTTTATGAAGATGATGAACTGCAGATACTTGATGATGCATACTCTACATCATGCAGCCTACAGCTTGCCAAAGAAAATATCAACTATGAAAAACTCTTAATGAAAAACCAGAGCAGTGTCAGGATTTCTGACCATATTAATATTAACAACAATGACAATATATTGCAAATATGCAGCAGCAGCGGCACAATCCAGATTGACGAACAAGAGATAACGGAAGACGGAATACAGATAGAAGGAGCTGTAACTCTTGACATACTTTATATAACTGACAATGATGACAGACCTCTTAGCATGGCAAAAGGTGTTATTCCATTCAGCCACCTTGTAGAAATCAAAGGCATTTCTGATGATGATTCATATGAATTACAGTCCGATATTAACCAGATAAACTTAATAATGATTGATAAAGAGGAAGTAGAGGCAAAAATTACCATTTCAATATGTGCATTAGTTTTTACCAGTAAAAACCAGGATGCCATAACAGGAATAACCGAAAAACCACTTGATTTAGAAAAATTTAATGACATGCCAGGGCTTGCAGGCTTTATCGCTAATGAAAATGATACTCTGTGGGATATTGCCAAAGAATACAATACTACACCTGAAAGCATTATGGAATTAAATGGTCTAACCACCAGCCAGATACATAAAGGTGACCGCCTGCTGCTTATGAAAATAGTTGATGGCGTATAATGAAACAGATATAGTTATTCTGGCAGGAATTATAATAGCTGGAAATATATTAAGGCTTTTTATATCCCTGCCAGGCGGCAATGCCGCTATATAATATTACTTAATAACTTTAATCCATCCTTCTGGTGCTTCTATTCTTCCCATCTGTATACCTGTAAGTGTATCATACAGTTTCTTTGTAACAGGTCCCATATCATCCATGCCACTAGGGAAACAGATTTCCCCATCTTTACATACAACCTTGCCTACAGGTGAAATTACTGCTGCAGTACCACACAACCCACACTCCGCAAAGTCCTTTACCTCCTCTAAATATACTTCCCTTTCCTCAACTTCAAGACCAAGGTAATCCTTAGCAACCGTCATAAGGGAACGGCGTGTTATTGAAGGAAGTATGCTGTCTGATTTTGGTGTAACCACTTTATTGTCCTTTGTAATGAAAATAAAGTTTGCACCACCTGTTTCTTCAACCTTTGTACGTGTACCTGGATCAAGATACATATTCTCATCAAAACCCTTATTATGTGCGTCTACTATTGCATGAAGGCTCATGGCATAATTAAGGCCTGCTTTTATATGTCCTGTCCCGTGAGGTGCTGCCCTGTCAAAATCACTAACACGTATTGTAATCGGTTTTGCGCCTCCTTTAAAATAAGGACCTACTGGTGTAGTAAATACTCTGAATTGGTATTCATTAGCAGGTTTTACTCCTATTATTGCATCACTTCCAAACATATATGGCCTTATATATAATGTTGCACCTGAACCAAACGGAGGCACATAGCCAATATTTGCTTCAACTACCTTAACTATTGCATCAATAAAACGTTCTTTAGGAAATTGCGGCATCTCTAACCGTGCTGCAGAATCCATCATTCTTTCTGCATTCAGGTCTGGCCGGAAACAGACTATTTTACCATCTTCAGTTGTATATGCTTTCAGTCCCTCAAAAATTGTCTGTGCATACTGAAGGACACATGCACATTCACTAATTGTCACAGTATCATCTTCTATAAGAGCGCCTTCATCCCATATACCCTCCTTATAATTTGATACATACCTTTTGTCTGTCTTCATATAACCAAATCCAATATTACTCCAGTCTATATCTTTCTTTGCCATTATTAGTCTCCATTCCGCCACTGGCGCTGTGACACAATCATAACCTAGTACATGGTGCGCGCCTTACATCCATGTTGTATTAGTATACCATGGCATAAACCCATCCATAAATAGTTATGCCACCGGGTGCTTACTAAATTGTACAACTTGTCTTATAGGGTGTCAAGTTACTATATTTAACTTTATTCATGTTCAAGTTAAATCATTTTCAATCATGCCTACCCTTCTAACATGGCGTTCTTCATTTGAAAACTCTGTTTCAAGAAATGTGTCTACTATTTTTAAAGCATATCCAGGTCCAATTACTCTTGCACCCATTGCAAGAATATTGGCATCATTATGTTCCCTTGTGGCCTGTGCACTAAATGTATCATGGCACAATGCAGCACGTATTCCCTTTACCTTATTAGCAGCAATAGATATACCTATCCCTGTACCACATATAAGTATACCTCTGTCACATTCACCTGATACAACCGCATTAGCTACCTTTTTTGCATAAACCGGATAATCACATGATTTTTCATCATAACTTCCATAGTCCTTATACTCTAGCCCCTTTTCCTGTAAATGCTTTATAACCTCCTGTTTAAGTCCAAAACCTCCTTGGTCACTGCCCAATGCTATCATTGTCTTCTCCTCCTTCTTCATGATAAATTGCTTCTATTCTAAGGATTACTCTTTCAACCCTTTTCTGCACTTCCTCAAAAAAGCTTTTATACTGTGCATCATCTGCGCCATATGGATTTACCATATCAGTATCTTCCCCTATAAATTCACCTATTGTATACACATTACTATCTATTCCAAAATCCTCCATAAGCTTAACTTTTTCACTAAATGCCATTACAAGCAAAAGCGTATCTTGTGTTATATCCTCTTTTTCCAGCTTTATTGAATGCTTATGGTTACTTACCCCTATATCATGGCTGCTAAGTATAACGTTTACTTTAGGGCTTATAGGCTCTGAAAAAAGAACAACTATCCCCCGCGAAACAGCCTCTGGAAGCCATGCTGGGGCTATTTCTTTATAAACAGCCTCTGCTATCGGACTACAAAAAGTATTAGTTGTACATATAAATATTACTTTATCATAACTTTTCATGTCCTCCTCCTTTCTCTGCTATTTGCTGTGCATTATGCTTGCACTATATGATATGCGGCGGCTTTTATCATTCTGTTCATAACAGCTCCCCCAAGAATATCATTATCAAAACTTTCTGAATATATATATTGTGCCCCCAGATTATCCATTTCCCTTAATATATTATATAATCCGGCAGCAATAGAAGCTTCATCTTTTCTTGAACCTATACTTTTTATAATTTTGCACCTGTACAAGTTTTTTGTTTCATCTGTAGCTATAACTGCAGTTTTATATCCTTCCTTTTCTTTTTCCTCTGCTAACATATTAATCTTGCCAGCTACATCAAATGTACTGCCTTCAACAATTAACAATTCACCCCTCGGCGCATAATGGCGGTATTTCATACCAGGGGCTTTTGCAGTTATGCCCTCCTTAGGAACCCTGCTTTCTATAGCAGGGTCTATAGATACTTTATCCACAACATCCAAAAGCATGTCCTTCGTAATATATCCAGGCCTTAATATTACAATCCCACTTCCACTTGCATCAACTATTGATGATTCTATACCTATACCTGTACTGCCACCATCAATCACCATATCAATCCTGCCATCCAGGTCTTCTATAACGTGCTCTGCCCTTACAGGACTTGGCCTTCCTGATTTATTAGCACTTGGTGCTGCAATACAGACACCAGAATGTCTTATAAGTTCCCTTGCAATATTATGCGATGGCATCCTTACAGCAACTGTACAAAGCCCGCCTGTAGTAGATAATGGTACTTCTTCCCTCTTTTTAAAGATTATTGTAAGTGGTCCTGGCCAAAATGCTTCCGCAAGTTTAAGCCCGTTATCTGTAATGCCATCTGCTACTTTATATAAATCCTCCATACTGGCAATATGCACAATAAGGGGATTATCAGATGGACGCCCCTTAGCCTCATATATTTTTGATGATGCAAGAGGATTAAAAGCATCCCCGCCAAGACCATAAACTGTTTCTGTAGGAAATGCTACAAGCCCTCCGCTTCTTAATATTTCACATGCATCTTCAAGTTCTTTTGCCATAAAATTTTCTGGATTTATTTTTTGTATTTTTGTTACCATATATATCTCCATTCCATACATGCGGCAGAATCTGTCTCATTATGTGCTCCTGGCGTTTTAAGATAGTCCAAAATCCCTGCTGCAACAGCTTCTGCAACTTTCTTCTGGTAATCACTGCTTACAAGCATCTGTGCTTCTTGCGTATTAGATAAAAAGCCACATTCCACAATTATTGCAACACTTTTGGAATTTTTTAATATGTAATAATCAGAATTAGGTTTTGCAACCCTTTTATTACTTTTGTCAAGGCTGTCTGCAAGCTGCTTCTGCATTATTTCTGCAAACTTCTTCCCTTCTGTGGATGTTGTCTGGTAAAAAACCTGTGCTCCTCTGGAACTTTCTTGTGTAAAACTGTTCTGGTGTATACTTACAATAACATCAGGATTTTCATTATTCATAAGTTCCACACGCCTTTTTAAATCGGAGGCTTTTTTACTACTATCATTTTCATTATATAAACCTGTATCTGTTTCCCTTGTCATAACTACTTCACAGTCCTTATCCTCAAGCTCCTGTTTCAGTAATAATGCAATGGCAAGGTTTATATCCTTTTCATATGCACCATTTACACCTACTTTCCCTGGATCTATGCCGCCATGTCCACTATCAATTACTATTTTATATTTTTTACCCCCTTTAACTGACACCTCTTCAAACACATCTTTTGCGGTAATATATGTTATTATACCCGCAATAAAAAGAACACATACAGTTATAAGCATTACCAGTGATTTGCCTTGTTTTTCTGCCACTATACCAGACCATCCTTTCAATGTATTTATAATATATTACTTATATAATATATGTAAGCAATACTGTTTAAAGAACGTCTGCTAGTTTTCCTTTTATTCCATCAGCCACAATATTTTGCCACTGTATCCCATATCTCTGGCATCTCCATTCCAAGTTTCCAGAAAGCCATTCCTGCTGCCTGCCCGTTTGTAACCGCTTTCATCTTCAAGTCAAGGGACTTAGGATTTTCTACCCACATCTTATATAAAGAACTGCCAGACTTATATTCTATATAGTCAAGCCCTGCTTCTTCATCCCATACTGTTCCTGTGCCCTGTCCAGAAGCAATCTCAGAGGCATATCTCATGGAACACGCCTCAGAGGAAAGTTCCACATTTCCATTTTTCGTTGTTTCTTTCCATAGCCTTGAATAAAATGGAAGTGCTATTATAACCTGCTCTGCTGGCACCTGTTCTATAGTATTCTTCACAGCATCTTTTACATATTTAAATGAAGATACCGGACCAGCCTCCTCTGAGCCAGCATAATATTCATCATATGCCATTGTTATAATATAATCTGCCACATTTGCCTGTTCAGTCCTGTTATAATATTGTGAGTAACTTGCAGGCGGATAATTATCTATAGAAAGGATTATGCCATTATTACGGCACATAATACCCAATTCCCTTATAAACTGTACAAAATCTTCCCCATTTTCCTTCCTTACATTTTCAAAATCTATATTTATACCATCAAGGTTATATTTTATAGCCTCTGCCATAAGATTCTTAGCAAGCCTCTGCCTCCTTGAAGTTGCACTTAAAACCTTACCTATCTTCATGCCAGGGTCAAAATCATCACACAATCCCCACACCTGCAATCCCGCCGCATGGGCACGTTCCATATATGTATAATCTGCTATTGAAGAGATATTACCTGCATTATCTATTGTTTTAAACCATGTTGGTGCTACTACATTGACACCTTTTGTAACAGATACCAGGTCCTGCAGGGTATTATTTGCAGTTCTGTTTGTAACCTGGTGCCATACAAGATTAATCTTCTCACCTAAAAGATTATGTGTGTATTCTTCCTCCTGGAAATCTGTTGTCCGCATCTCTTCTGTAACTTCTCCAAGCCTGTCATCCATAATATATCCTGTAATCCCATCTTCTGTAATTGCTTTACAGAACCCCTCTTCATTTTTATCCTCTAATATACGCAGCTTTGTGCCAGATTCTATATCAGCAAGAATAAAACTTTTATTGTCTGGATTAACACGGAGGCTTGCTTCTTTCTTTACTTTACTATATTTTTCCTTTTCCCCATATATATACTCTATAACAACCCTGTCTGGATTGTCATATTTTTTGTAATCAAGTGCTGTATATTGCTTTATATAATCTATTGCGACATAAACAATATCATCATGGATTTTAACAATTGTATAATCTTTAGTCTCTTTTCTTTTATTAGTATAACATATATTGCTGTTTATTTCTGTTGAAACCACCGCTGAAGATGTGCTATATAAAAGCTTATTCTCTACAAAATCCCAGTAAAACCTTGGATTAAACACTTCTGTTATTATATCCATGCTGATATAAACCTGTCCATCCTCATATAATCCCATTTCATCACTGGCTCCATCCTGTAGTATAAGCTGTATCTTCCCTTCCTCCACATTGAAATAATCTGTAAGTGCCATATGCTCCTTACTTGGCATATTTTTCCTTAAAATTATGATAATAGAAATTATTATAATAACTAATACTAACGCTGCGGCTGGAATTAAAATTTGTTTCTTTTTCATATGTCAGCTTCCTCTTCTTCTCATATAGTTATATTATGATAAGTATAACACTTTACATGTAGATAAACAAGAAGTCTTATTATGAAAAAACGTGTGGTTTATATTTTTTTACTTTTAATTTCCAGTTATTTTATATTTAGGATATGGCACAGTCTATGTGTCCAGCTAAAAATCTGCCATTCCAGGAAAGTATGCCACGGACATTGCCTTTGTGTACTTTCCGCTATGATAACCCACATAATTGTGTATAAAAGCCTATATCCAAAAAGAAACAGCAGGGGCAATCCCGGGCATGATTCCCCTGCTAGTCCCAGCTTACAACATTGCACCAGGAATTACATCTGGTTCCTGGATTTAAAGGGCTGTTTAACCTTTCATGTTTTAATAAGTTAAGTTTTCAGACACTTGTGATACGCTCAAAGTCTATCTGGACTATCCTGCCATGCTCATCACCTGTATAGCTTTTCATATAATAACTGTTTTCCATTACTTGTTTAAGCTGGTCTATATCGCCAAGGGAATAATGTCTGCCATCAACTTTAACTTCAATGCCAGCATATTCCGCCTGCTTAATTTCGGATACAAGCCATGAATACATGATATCCTTTAGTTCCTCTGGTCTACTGTCCAATTTTACCTGCCTCCCATAAATTAACAGCTATGCATTTTTGTGATACGCTCTATGTATTTACTAAATACTTTATATATAAAAGAGTTCCGGATTCCTAATATCTATGGTATAAGTAAAATATGCCTGGCATAATACCAAGTGCCTGTTTATCCTCCTTTCTTTTTAGAATCCGTTTCTCTGGTGTGTATTATATTATATCATGGAGATTTTTAACTACGGTATATATTACAATAATAATAATTTTTTTTGTAGTAAAATCCCTGGATTTTGTATAAAAACTCACATTCTTCTCACATTTAAAATTAATAGACAAGAAACTTGAAAAAACTCCTAGTATTTCTTATCACAATTTACAAACCCTATTTACTACGGAAAAATTATCTTTTACGTTGACTTATATAGTAGTTTAAATTATAATCTGAATATGGATATATGTACTATTTTGACGATTATTGCAACATTAAAAAGAAGGGAAGTGAGCCTGTGCGAATAGAAAAAATTAGCGACAAACAAATCCGCTGTACTTTAAATAAACAGGATTTATCCGACCGCGAACTCCGTATTAGCGAGCTGGCATATGGAACTGATAAGGCAAAAGCACTTTTCCGCGACATGATGCAGCAGGCTTCATATGAATTCGGATTTGAAACAGAAGATATTCCTTTAATGATAGAAGCTATACCTATGTATCCTGACACCCTTGTATTAGTTATTACTAAAGTTGAAGACCCTGATGAACTTGACACACGGTTCTCCAGTTTTTCAGATAACCCTGATGAATTGTATGATGACAGTGATTATGAATATGAAATAGAAGATTCTTTAGATTCCAGCCTGGATGATGGTTACATTCCAGATGATGGCGGTACATTGTCTTTTGTCCCAGACATACAGGAAGAACGTGAAACTGATTTTATATCATTATCTGAAGCGCTTGGCATGGAACCAAGACCTAAAACACCTGATACCAAAATTAGTACAGATATCATTAAAATATTTTTATTTAAGAAACTTGAAGACATAGCTGCACTAGCATACAGCCTGGACAGCATATATAACGGATATAACACCGTATATAAAGATAATGTTAAAGGAACTTATTACCTTATATTGCATAAATCTGGACATTCACCAGATGAATTTAATAAAATATGCAATATTACAGGTGAATATGGCACTCCTTTAAAAAATACTTATGCAAGCCCTTCATATTTTGAAGAGCATTTTGAACCACTGGTAAAATCAAAAGCTATACAGAAGCTGGCTAAAATCTGACAGGCTTCATGTACCGCGCCCTGCCATTATGGCAGGTATATAACATTTAACTGCCAATTGTGTAATATGGCATATTTTAAAACGTATATTTATAATATACACAGAATAAAAGATGGCATGTTTTTAAAATCATGCCATCTTTATTTAAAAATATACTCTGGACTGGAACCAATAACAGCTATTACTTATTAGCCAGATACTCATTAACTGTTTCAACAAGCTTTCCTGCTTCCAGACCATGTACTACAGCAGCTTCTGCAAGGCTTTCACCCTGTGAAGCCGGACACCCTATACAGTGCATTCCTGACGCCATAAGGATAGGGCCAATGCCAGGGTCTAATTTAAGCATATCTGCAATTATCATATCTTCTGATACTCTCTCAGTCATAATATCCCCTTTTCTGCGTTGTATATATTTATAAGCAAGCCGCCCTCCATTCTGCAAAAGACAACGCGCCCGCACAGAATTTTTATATAACAGCGGCAATACTTACTTTAATATCCCCTGCCAGTACAATATTATCCATGTAAAACTATACAAGATAAAAAGCCGCTGTCATGTGGCGTATGAAACTACGCCATCCAGCCAGCAGCCCTATGTCCTTAATGCATAAATTATTCTTCAGAAATTGCACCTGAAGGGCATGTTCCTGCACAAGCACCACAACTAATGCATGTATCAGGATCAATTACATAATGTGCATCTCCCTCTGAGATAGCACCTACTGGGCATCCGCCTGCACAAGCACCACAGCTTACGCAGTCATCACTAATTACATATGCCATTTTAAAGTACCTCCTTTTAATTTTGTCTTTTCATTATAATACACATCTATAAATATTACAAGGACAAACTGGATATTTTACTGCCTGTTTAATAAATTTTTTATGCCGGTCTATAACAAAATATGTAGTAATTTTTAATTAGAAATCTACCTCTGTATCATAATAACAGCATTTAAGCAGTTTCTCCATTTCTTCCTGTGAAGGCTGGCGCGGGTTAGAACCTGTACATGCATCTAAAAGTGCATTGGCTGCTATGCCAGGCAGTTTCTCCAGGAATTCATCTTCTGGCACAATGCCTGTATCTGCCGGGACACCACCCTCACCATAATTCTTTATGCAATGAGGTATGTTAAGGTCATCATTCATCTTACGAAGGTAGTTTATAAGTATATCAACCTTCTCGTCATCAGAATTGCCGCCAAGCCCCATATAATCTACTATTTCACCATAACGTTTCTTTGCAGTTTCATCTTTGCTGTTAAACTTTATAACTTTAGGCAGATACATAGCATTAGCAGCGCCATGTATTATATGTCCGTTTTTAAATGCCGCACCCGTTTTATGTGCCATTGAATGTACAATACCAAGAAGTGCATTAGAAAATGCCATACCTGCAAGGCACTGTGCATCATGCATCTTGTCCCTGCTGTCCATATCACCATTATATGACTTTACAAGGTCTGCTTCTATCATCTTAATTGCCCATATTGCAAGAGGGTCTGTATAGCTACAGTTAGCAGTTGATACATAAGCTTCTATTGCATGTGTCATAGCATCCATTCCTGTATGCGCTACAAGGTGTACAGGCATAGTTTCTGCAAGTTCTGAGTCTACAATTGCAACATCTGGTGTAATCTCAAAGTCAGCTATAGGATATTTAATGCCTTTTTCATAATCTGTTATAATTGAAAATGCTGTAACTTCTGTAGCTGTACCTGATGTTGAAGAAATAGCACAGAAACGTGCCTTCTTGCGAAGTGGCGGAATACCAAATACTTTGCACATATCTTCAAATGTAATATCAGGATATTCATATTTAATCCACATTGCCTTAGCTGCATCAATAGGAGAACCTCCTCCCATTGCAACAATCCAGTCAGGTTCAAATTTCTGCATAACCTCTGCACCACGCATAACTGTTTCTACTGATGGGTCAGGCTCAATACCCTCAAATAATTCTACTTCCATACCTGCTTCTTTAAGATAACCAACTGCCCTGTCAAGAAATCCATTGCGCTTCATAGAACCTCCGCCTACACATACAATGGCTTTCTTTCCAGTGAATCCTTTCAGAGCCTCTAAAGAACCCTTGCCATGATATAAATCTCTTGGTAATGTAAACCTTGCCATAATTTTCCTCCTTAATTTGTTATTTTTTACTAAATTTCCTTGATTTTTATCTCTTTTTTATAACATATTTATATATTAACATTATAGAAATTATGCGTCAACAGAAAAATAAAGCTTTATTGGCAATTCCTTGCCACTTTATACTCTTATTTTAATGTTACTATTCACAGCCACTCCACAGGACAATCCACAGACCGCTGCAAAAACAGCAGCTAACAGCCACAAAAACAGTGTCTGTTGTCTGAGGCTTTGT
>JAAWKM010000117.1 GCA_022797375.1 Lachnospiraceae bacterium | reverse complement strand
TTACTCTTTAAGATTTTGAAAAGTTCTGCTGGCTTTCTTTCTCTTATAATTGATACTGTAATATCTTCCGCTTTTCTTTCATCAACAGCTTTGCCAGATACCTTGTAAAGTCCTGCATATATCTGAGCTTTATAAAAAGTATCAATATTAACACTATCATCAGGAGATTTGTATTCTATGATATTATATTTCCTGAATATCTTGCCTATTTCGTTTGACACCATTGCAGATAGATTTTTCTTTGTTATTAAAAGGTCTATTTGTAATGGTTTCGTGCTAAGATTATATTCACGCTTGAACTCTAAATTATCTTTATCCTCCCAAAACTCAAGTTCGGACGCTGCTACAAAACCTGGATGCCATTGTATCTTTTTACTATCCATTGCAACTCCTTTCTTATTTTTTTATTATACCATAGCCTTTGCCTTTATTCCAGCATGTAGAAAGCTTTTTGTTGTTATAAGTTAATGACAGTTTTACGCTACACCAGCAGATTTCATTTTTTCCAATACTGACATTGTTCTTTTATATATATCATCTGGCATATTTTCCAGGCTGTCTATATGGTATCTTGCCTTTACTTCATCTGTTGTTACACCAGTCCTTGCAAGTTCTTTTTTAAGCAAAGCCATCTGTACAGGTGAAACAGGGTGTACACTGTTGTCTGCCCCCATTACATAAACCACTTTCTTCTTGTTGTTTATTATGGAAAGGCTGCTTATAACCCTTTCATCACTGTATGATATAGTTGCAACTGAAAAACTGTCATTACAGAAAAACTTTCCGCCATGCTCCTGTATTTCTGTCCTTCCTGCCGGTATCCATATAAAAGGGGCTGTGTAAAGTTCCCTTCCAATCCCCCAGTTAAAACATGCACGCTTGAAAGAATCTGAAGCCTGTGATTTTTCTTTGTCTTTATCTGATTTCCCTGCGCTCCCTGTGTCTTGTTTTGAAACCCATGTACCTGTTTCTTTATCAAATATTTCCACTGTACAGTATAAATTCCCATCAATGCACTGGTGGCTTCTTTTCCAGCCAAAAATACCAAAGGTTTCATCAAGTATTTTCTGGTCAGCCCTGGCATCTTTGTATAACAGGAGGCTTGCACCGTTTTTATTTACTGTCTGTACCCTGCACTCAATTTCATCTGCCCTCAAAAGGCGTATTTTTTTATCTGCCATAAATATTCCCCCTTTTTTTGTCCCATAATAAATACAGGGACAGGAATTTTTCCTGCCCCTTCTGCCTATGCAGCAGCAATTAACCTGTAAGCCCTGTCTATAAGCGGGTTTCCTTCCATAGTTTTAAGGAAAAGGTTCTCATGGTACTGTTTAGTTTCCCTTAAAGGTTTTGCATGTGTTGCAAAATCTGAAACTGCATTGATAAAACGGTACTGGCTTTTCCCTGTGTCCTGTAAATCTGGCGCAAAGTAATAGCGCATTTTCAAATCCTCACGTAATCTGTTGGTATTCTGTTCCATTGTTTCTGTAGCATTTGTGGCTATTGGAAGAAGCATCTTTGTATATTCTTCCACTTCTGCATCACTTATCCTTTTACGGCTTAACCTGGCGCTTTCCTTTGCCAGTTCATTCATATAGTTTTCAGCCATGAAAAGTGTCATCCTCGCATCTTCAAGCTTGGTTTCTATATCACCTGTATGGTTTGCAGACCAGATACGGTCTGCATTCTGCAATGCAAGGTTAAGTGTATTGTTACACACAACACGTATAGGTGTCATTGCAACCTTTATAGCACCCGACCCATCGTGGCTGTTACTGAATACCAGGTATGGCATTGTTATATCTTCTGCAAGGCGGTACTGCTTAGGAAGCTTTGCAAGAATCCATGTTTTCCTGCCATTTTTTAAAGAGCCTGCTGTTTCGTATGTAACACCCTTTCCTAAAAGGGCATCCGTGAAGGCAAAAGCCTCATGGTTCTGTACAATCTTGTAACGTTTTGTAACAACCCCAAGCGCATGGCTGTCTGTATCACGTACATTTGCATAATACCCAGGTATTACATCCCCCTCTTCTGTGTAAATTTTTTTCTGTACCACATTCCAGTCAAGCCCTGCTGCAATGATGGCATCTTTTGATGATGGTGCATCTTCTACCCTTACCCCTAAACCATGCCAGGGTTTCTCCCTGGTATAAAACATTGTTTCTACTTCTGCTGGCATAATTTCCAGCCTCCTTCCATATATTTTTTTGCATAATAAAAAGACACATCCTGTAAAATGTGCCACTATTAACTGTTATACTGGACAGTGGTTAAACCTGTAACACTGTCCCATGCTTTATAAAAGGCTGTTTTCCCTAAAGCTGTAATAACCACTGCCTGTTATTATATGGTCTGTAAACGTTATCCCCATAAGACCAGAACATTCCTTTAACCTTTTTGTAAAGGTTATGTCCTCTTTTGACGGTGTACAGTTGCCAGACGGATGGTTATGGCAGATTACAAAACATGAAGCCCCTGATAAAAGCAGGCGGATAAAGATTTCACGCGGGTTTGCTGGTGTAATATCAACAGTGCCATGTGATACCTCAAATACCCCCAGCACCTTATACGCTGTTGAAAATGCTGCCAGGTATACATATTCTTCTGCAAGCTTGTTTAAACCAAACACATCATTGAACATCTTTACGATAACACCAGGACTGTCAAGCTTGTCACATGCATAATTGATAGCAGATTCTTTCACAATTATATTATGTCTGGCTGTATCAAGTTCTGTCTTGTACCTAGTAATCCTCATATATTACCATTCCCCCCTTTCATAAAAATTTTAATCACATGCTGCATTATCCATTACTACTTTCACATCATCCCCTTTAAACTATTGGTAATAATAGCGTGACAAATATATATGTCCTGTTATACACCTTTATAATATATAACTGTATTTTTTTATTTTTCCTGTTTCTGTTTATGTATGGTCTGTCATTGGATGGGAATGTTTTCTGTCAGATATGAAAACCAGCGTGTACAGGAAACATGCTTTGTAAAAGCGCAGAAGCCCCATACATCCCGTTTTACTGCCATAGCCTATAATTATATGCCTAAATAATAAAAAGCCCATTAAAAGGCAAATACAAAGCATAACAAGTAAATAAAAAGTAGATTACAGATAATCTGTAACAGATTATAAAGTAGTGGATAGTAAACGCATGGGAAGTAATAACAAAACTTCTCTTTTTATTTTCATTGACACGTGGGCATACTTTGAATATAATAGAGGTACAAAAATAAATACAAAAAAACGTACATTTTTAGGAAAAGGGGGCTAAAATTATGTTAGCAGTAAAATCTGTAAATGTTCGGGATAACTTTAAAGAATGGTGTGATAAAATAAGCATGGGTGAAACCGTTGTGATTTCACGACCACGGAACGAAAATATTTACATGATAAATGAAGCAGAATATAACGCATTGCAGAAAGCAAAGAGAAACGCTGAATATCTTGCCATGCTGGATAAATCAGACGAAGAACTGAAAGCTGGAAAAGTAGTAGTTAAGACTATGGAAGAACTGGAAGCTATGGAGAATTGAAACCATGAATATTTTATTCACTGATACTGGCTGGAATCAATATACAGAATGGCAGGGGCAAGATAAAAAGACCATAAAACGAATAAACAAGCTACTAAAGAGCATAGATCGGGACGGAGCAATGCAGGGCATAGGAAAGCCAGAACTGCTAAAGCATGATAAATCAGGGTTATACAGCAGACGGATAGACGAGGTAAACCGTCTTGTATATGAAATGTCTGGCAATCAAATTATTGTGAAATCCTGTAAAGGACATTATGAAGATTGAAAAATGGGAAGTTGTCAAAAAGGCAGCTTCCTTTTTTGTGTCTTATGGCAATAGGACAAGCCCCATAGAGAGGTTTTATAATGGCAGGCAATAGTTTTGCAAAATAAGGCAAATATGAGCCATACAGAGGGATATAAAAAAGGTATTACATAGCCAGTCATTGATATTTAGTAACTGGCTGGTTCTGTGCTGCTTTATTTTTCGCACGTATAAGTGTGGATTTGGATATGCCTGTCAGCTCTGTTACCTGCCTGTAGGAATGGTCATGCAGTAAACTAAGTGCGTGCTGTATCTGCTTTTTGCCATACAGGCGTGGGCGGCCTTCCCTGAAACCTGGCTGCTTCTTTGCTATTGCCTTGCCTTCCTGTGTCCGTTCAACAATCATATCCCGCTCAAACTCTGCGAAAGCCAGCATAATGTTCCTGATCAGTTTTCCAGTTGGTGTATTGTCCATCAGCCCCATATTTAATACATGGACAGTAATCCCATTATCTAACAATGTCTGGATTAATTCTGTTCCCTGTGCTGCGCTCCTGGCTATCCTGTCAAGTTTGGTAATAACCAGCTTATCCCCTTGCTGCAGCTTATCCAGAAGCTTGTCAAGTTCTGGTCTGTGCGCTTTGGTTCCAGTGAAAGCATCTGAATATATTTCCTCTGCCCCGTTTTCTTTTAATAGTTTTTCCTGCACTTCCAGGCTGTTTCCGTCTTTTGCCTGCATATTTGTTGAAACCCTGCAATATCCATAAACCATAAAAACCCCCCTTTATTTATGGTGCAAAGTTATGATACCATTCTATGCCCTGATTTTACTACACCCCGTTTTAGGTGTCAATACTTTTAAGTTATGACACCTAAAAACGAAAAAATTTAAAATGGCAAAGATTATCCCCCTTCCAAAAAATAAATATTTCCAGCTCCTTATTCCACTCTGGTTAGTCACACAAAAAAAGAGGCATAGCTTTTACACCACACCTCTTAGTTGTCTATCATTTTTAATTGTATAAAACATTAACCCTAATACTTATTAACATTTTTTGACACATATGGTTTTAGTCGTATTAAAGAAAATTTTATATGTACCATCTTCTAAAAATATCATGTTATCTTCTTTATATAATCAAGAAAGAACTATTTAAATAATCAATACAATAATTAAGCTTTATACATATTTTGCTAAGAACACTTATGTATTAAAAATCACTAAAAATTCAACAATAATATACAATAATTGTGTATTATTTATATTATTTTATTGACAGATATAGTTATATTTTGTAGAATATTATTGTCAGATGATTGTCCAATTTTTGTCTTTCTTGGGCTAGGACGGAATGTTTGGCGGTTTGAGTCACGTCAGAATAGCAATATTCTGTTTATATAGATATCCTTTTTATGAAAGGAGTGATATAACGTGACAGCGTTTGATATGATTATGTCTTTACTAACCAGTATTTTAGGTGGAGTAATGTCTGTGTACATAATTAGGTTTATTGATAGTAAACGCAAAAACAACCGCCATGAGTTTTAATAGCGATTGTTTTTATGTTATGTATTTTCTTTAAATATATAGCCCATAATGGTCGATACAGGCTCAAACCGTCAACGGATAATCATCTGTTTTTTATTTCATAAAAGAATATTTAATAACTCTTTTGTAAGAATATTCATTTTTAATATTTTTTTTATTTAATATATGGCAATTTATAGTTGTCATATATTAGTATTTTTGCTAAAACTTGCCCACTATATGAATAAGCTAAAACTATTTTATCATAAATAAATTCATTATTTTTACATAATACTATCACATATTTTATTATTTTTCAACATTTTTTGTCATATAGTATCACTTTTTGTCATATTTTACCAGAAATAGTGAACTACCTACCGTCTAAAACCAGTGGGATTGCGACCACATTATTTCAAATAGTTTTATATATCCTTTAAATGCGCTTAACAGCCTTTTTAAGAGATAAAAATGCCATACCCTATTATATATAATAGGGTATGGTTATAAAATACATTACAGGGGCTTTCATCCATATTACAGAATATATGTATATATTGATATTAAATAAAATATTTATATCAATAGCATCTTGGGAAACCAGGTTTCAATGTTTTAACAGTTCACGTTTCAGCCCGTCCAGTTCTTCTTGTGAAACCCCTCTCTGCATGAACTGGTCAAACTGGTTTTGTTTATGTTTGTATTGTGGCTTTGCTTGCTGGTATTTGTTTACTGGTGTATGTTTTTCTGCTACTGATGTAATTGCTTCGAGTGGTTGTTCTGGTTCAAAAATAAATATATACCCCTCAACAGGCTTTCCTCTTTTACGTGCATATTTAGCAATACATTGTAAATCTATGAAGTATTTTTGTAATTCTTTTAATGATGGGTTTATAACCTTACTCATTACGTCTTTATTGGTATATGATGCTGGAATATCCATTTTATTCCTAAAATCATTTAATGTAATATCCAATTTACCTGTAATTTTAAACTGTTTCAGCAAACGGTATAAAGACTTAGAATACTTGCTGTCCAGATTAATAAACTCTTCCAAGTTAAAACGGGTAAAATTTTTCAGAAGTTCATTTAAAATAAATTTAAATTTTTCATTTACACAGACTGTCAATGTCTGGCTTTCTACGTCTATGTCAAACGTGGGAAAAAGTACAAACATCAAAGTTCTTGTTTCTGTTTTCAATTTACAAGTAACACTCATTAATTTTTCATTCATTCTTTCAAGGTCTGTTCTGAATTTTTGTATAGATGTCCTTGTATAACCTGTTTTTTTACGTAATTCTTCAAAAGAAATAGTCATTTCTGCAACATCTTTATCACGCATTTTACTACATAGAAGCATCAAGAAATTAAAATCAGTTGTAGTAAATCCAGTAAATTTTAAACCATTCATGTAATTATCGTATTTTACAATTTCATTCATTTTCGTATTCCTCTTCTTGTAATAAAAACATTATAAATAAATTTAGCAGAAAATACAATATTTTTTCCACCAAAACAGATAATACTTCCACCAAAACAGATAATACTTCCACCAAAAACAGATAATACTTCCACCAAATAACCCCACAGCCCTTATTTTATAGGGCTTGCCAGCCCCCTAAAAGGTTTTAAAAAGATTTTAAAAAGTATTTATAAAAGGGAACTACAAAAAATAACATATGTTATTAAAATAATAATATAAAAACTGATACAAATAAACTATGTTTTTAATACTTAAACAATAAAAAACAGCTACCAGAAATTTTATTCTTTATGGTGGCTGCGTATATGTATAATTTGTTTGCAATATTCATTTTCGTACTTATACTGACACATCTAGTTCTGCAACAGCTGGCGTTCCAGCTCATCCAGTTCTTCTTGTGAAACCCCTCTCTGCATGAACCGGTCAAACTGGTTTTGTTTACGTTCGTATTGTGGTTCTTCTTGCTGGTACTGGTTTACTGGCTTATGTTTTTCTGCTTCTTGTATTGCTTTTGGTAGCTGTTCTGGTTCAAAAGTAAATATATACCCTTCTACTGGTCGTCCACGTTTATGGGCATACTGGACAGTACATTGTAAACCAGTGAAATAATTCTGTAATTCTGTTAGTGATGGATTTACAACATTTTGCATGAACTGTTTATTGTTATAAGCTTTAGGACAAACCATCTTGTGTCTAAAATCATCTATTTTAGTTTCATATCTGCCAGTAGTCTTGTATTGTTTTAACAAACGGTACAAAGTTTTACTATATTTACTATCTAATTTAATAAACTCATTCAAGTCAAAACGAGTAAAATTTTTTATTAAATCATTTAAAATAAACTTAAAATCTTTATTAACACATACAGTTAATGTCTGGTTGTCTAAATCAATTCTAAATGTTGGAAATAGCACAAACATTATAATTTCTGTTTCTGTTTCTAAGGAACAAGTAATTTTCATTAATTTTTCATTCATATGCTTTAAATCTAATACAAATTGTTGTATTGAATTAGATTTTTTATAATTAGTTAAATTTCTTAATTCTGAAAAACTAAAACTTATTTTATTTGTACTTTTATCTCTCATACGGCTACATAATGCTATCAAAAAATTGAAATCTGTAACTGTAAATCCAGTAAATTTTAAACTATTCATATAATTATCATATTTTACAATTTCATTCATATACAAATTACCTCCTCAAAATATTTTATCTCATTTTGGTAAGTATGTCAATATTTATCCTTGCCAAAACGGGTATTTTACTTACCCAAAACGGGTATTTTACTTACCCAAAACGGGTATTTTACTTACCCAAAACGGGTATTTTACTTACCAAATAACCCCGCAGCCCTTATTATATAAGGCTTGCCAGCCCCCTAAAAGGTTTTAAAAAGATTTTAAAAAGTATTTATAAAAGGGAACTATAAAAAATAACATATGTAAAAAATAAATAACAATACATATTCAACTTAGATAATCTACGAATTAAAAATTTAAACCGTTATTACACTAATGCCATAATATACAATTATTTCCCCAGCCATGCATCCAATATTTGCGCCAATATACAGTATGCTGATATCCAGTTTATTGTACGTGCCAGTTTTAAGTCTGACTATGGCGCAAATATCAAATGCATAACTGGATAAATAATTGTATATTACAGCATTGGATTTTTATAAGATTTTTGCAAATATAATTTACCAGGATTACAGATTTGGTAATATCTGTATAAGTCATGGAATATATATGCTTTAAAACCACGTATATGCCTTAAATTTGCATTTTATTTTACTTAATGAGGAAATCTTGGCTATTTTTTAAAGTGGCTTTAAAAAAGCAAATAAACGGCTTTAAAGCATATATGTAAAATTAAGTACTAAATCCAATTAATATAGTGTTTATCTTACTGGTATAATTTACCAGAATTACAGATAAACACCATACTAAAAGTTAAGGCTTATGGTTATAAGCCTTAGTCATCTTCACTCTGTGACAATGCTGTAGTAATAGCAGTCAGAACCCCGATAACAATAATTTTAATCAGTTTATCCATGTATTGATACACCCCCTTTTACAATGTACTTAGGTTATTCAAAGGGAAACTCCTGTAAACCCTTAAAAATATTTTTTAAGCTTTTCTTTTATATTCCATGTCATACAGGAAACAACTATCTATGTTGGATGGAAAAGCTTTATAGCTGGCTGGTTTTATGGACAGACTAGAAAGGGAATATGGCACTGACACCATATCCCCTTTCAAATAACCGCTGTATTCTGTTGTTATACTGTATATATGGCATAAACAATATATAACCAGCTTCATGTTTATAATATATAATTTAAAAATCTTATAAAAACAAATAACTTAATAAAAATTTATAATCTGGTATATATTCCCATAGATACAGCATATGTATTATATTTATTGATAAGCTTCTATGTATTGGCAAGCTTCTATAAAACCAGTTTCTCCTTTGTATAATTTACTTCTGTAAAAGCGTAACATCCGATTTCTATTTAATATTTCATTTTTATAATAACACATTTTAACAGTATACGTATTCGTATTTTCTTTATACAGTATGCCTTCATCATCAAGTTTCTTTTTTAACCTGTTAATACTAATAATGTTTTCAAATTTTTTCGTTATTTCTTTAAAAATGTTTTCATGCATATATACATAATCTTCATCAAAAAAAATAGTGTTTTTCATATTTTCTAATGCATTGTTTGCTGGATATGGAAGCTGGGATATATTATGAAAACCTGTTTTTTTCTGCCAGTTAAACAGCTCTTCTATAAAAAAATATTCCAAACTATTTGCATCATAATTATTATCATTTTCTTCAATTAATTTTATTGCTAAAGTTTGATAATTCACTATTTCATGTTTAAAATTAGGATATAAAAAATATACTGCTGCCATTAATGCTTTTTCGTTATGTGAAAAAGAACTTGCAATTTCATTATCAATTTTATCTTTTACAATTACTAGATCTTCATCTGGTGGTACAACAGCAATTTTATTAATATAGATATCATCAAGACTTCCTTCAATACACACAGTGAAAAAGTTTTCCATATCATACCCATATGGAAAATTTTCTGATATAATGACAGGCATTGCATTAATTTTATTACCATCTATTTCACCTGCCAGAACAATATCATTAATAACAGATAAAAATTCATCACTTTTCTTTGATTGTATATATGGGTATACAACAAAATCAGAATTAGTTTCAGTCATTATTTTAACTAGCTCCCTTTTTTTTATAGAACTGTGTAATTTTGATGTATCTCTGTCTGCCAAAATATCAATAGCTGCTTTCATTTGTCCTTTATCTACAACAACAAAAAGTGGTTTAGATAACTCCATGCCATATTCTTTAAGAACTGGATAATTTACTGCTAATGATATTAGAATTAAAAACTTCTGTTCATTTGATGTATAATCATTAATATCATAGGAATTTTCACAAGGTATTTCTGTCTTTATTTGGTCTGTTTTATTTTCTTGGATATATTTAATCGTTAAATCATTTTTGCCAGCAAATTTCCATTTTAAATCAGACTTTTTCCACCACCCATATGAATAAGGAATTTCTAATTTTTCAGCATGGTTAATAGAATATGATAAAAGCGCATCTGCAAGATTATTCCTATATCTGCCTGCTGATAGTAACGTAATACCACTAGCTATTAATGTTTGAATAAAATCTTTTCCTTTAATTTTTTTATCGTAGTTAAAAATAATACATATAGCATTTTTAGTATTACTAGATATAATAATACATTTAACAATTAAGATTTGTTTTGACTTTTTATATTCAGAAGAATATAAATAAGTTTGATAACCATATACATTTAATAATGGTAACTGTCTAGTATTATATATATCTGGAGTATTTAATGTATAACAAATTGTTCCAGTTTCATCTATCCATATTTGTGGTAATATTGTTTGTTTAATTATATCTTTTTCGATTTCATCTATTATAAATTCATTATTTATTATAGGTTGATGATATGATATATCATTATAATTATTATCATAAACTTGTTCATTTACATAATTATCTTCCAAATCTATATCTGAGTCCGGTATAATATATTTTTCATCTGGTTCTTCGTCATCTCCACGTACAGTAAAGAGACCAACTTTTCTTGCCATAATTGTACCTCCTGTAAATACATTAATTAAAGTATTTACAATTATATCATATATAGGTAAATTATACAATGCCCATATTTTAAAAATTTTTATTATTAAAATATATCAAAAAACTGTAATTTTGTATCATTTTAATTTAATGTTCAAATTTTTTATGGGCAGAAATAGAATTAAAATGATACTTTTTCAGTAGATATTCACATGTTTTATCTTTATCAATATACAGAATATAAATAAATATAATAATACTAAAGTATATATGTAAATAATATATTTTTTAAAATAAAAAATATAAGTTAAATTGAATTTAGAAGTCAAAAAATATAAAAAAATAAAGATATAACAAAAATATAAATAGGGTGGGTGGTAGGGAGAGATGAAACAATAACAACAGCAATGAACTATTAAAAAACATATACGTAGTGAAAAGAAAGAGAGTATGATCCATTTCTTTTAGTATATAAAAAATAAAACATTATTATAAAATTAATAGGGCTATAAAGAACTCCTTCAAAATTCATAACTATTTCCTCTCTTTCTTATTTTTGTTATCTAAAATCAGTTCTGGATATTAGAAATATAGATCTTCGTCTTCGTCTTCTTCCTCGTCCTCTTCTTCCTCATCATCACTCTCATAAGAACGTGCTTTCTCATATATTTCTGCAAAAGCATCATATGGTAGAACAACTGACATAAACTCACCGCAGTCTGGGCATTCAAATATTTCTTCTATTTCCTCTTCATCCAAACTCATCTTCTCTCTCTTCCTAAGAGATATATCAGCAAAGTAATCTAAATCAATAGCATCAAATCCAATGTCACTAATGCTATATCTCTCATTTGAACTGCAATCAGGGTTAGTACATTTTAAAAATCCTGCAACGCTTTTATTTGCTTCAATCACCCTTTGTATTTCACATGTAGTAAAATTTCTTATAAATTTTTTATTCATAACTATTTTCCTCACTTTCTTATTTTTGTTTATATTGTCTTTATTTAAATAAAAATT
>JAAWKM010000116.1 GCA_022797375.1 Lachnospiraceae bacterium | reverse complement strand
ATGCTTCTATGTATTTCCCATTTGCTTTTCTGTGTCTTTTCTCCCATACAAGCATTTCTGTTGCACTGAAACATATTTCTTCTTCTGTTTTTTCTTTAAATTTTTTCTCCTTCTGGTACTGTACAAGCCTGTGCATGCCACCACCATTTTTCCAGTAAACCCTTAACTGTGCCATTTTATCCATCCCTTCCATGTACCATCCCACTGGCCTGGAACTTAAACGTGAAGAAAGCACATGGCTTATGTGGCTCTCTGTACTGCTTCCATTTATATTTTCTTCCTTTTTTACACGTCTCCTTATCCCATGCCAGTTGTTTTTTATGTATTTCCAGTTTTCTTCAAGTTTTTTCTGGTCTTTTTCTGCCATTCCTGTTTTTATCTGTACAGCTTTCCCACAGGCTATAGGGTGAGGGATAGTTTTTTTCACCCTATTCTTTATAGGAGGATTATTGTAGATGAACAGTTATATAGACGAAACAATTAAAGAGGATTTTACTGAAGATGCCGCTATCCGAAAAGCAATCAACAATATTTACGATATACTTGCAGAATTACCAAAGGAAAAACGCTTTGCTTTTTTTGAACAAATATCAAAACCAAAAAATTTAGATTTTGTAAAGGAGATGGACGGTATTTATTATTTTGTCTGCACCTACTTCGACAGGGAACAAAAGGAAGATATGATAACCAAAGTCAACCGGATATTAAGCACGGAAGTGTAAAAAGTTTTAAATTCACACTTTAAAGCGTTGAAACAAGGCGGCAATATGGTAAGATGGAAGCACTATAAAAATCATATCCGACTGTCGGAAAGGAGTTTATTTTGAACAGACAGTCAAAAAAGATTACAGCTCTCTATTGCAGGCTTAGCCGTGATGATATGATGCAGGGGGAGAGCAACAGCATTATTAATCAAAAATCTATTGTTAGCAAGTACGCAACGGATAACGGATTTTACAACACCAAGTTTTTTGTGGATGACGGGTATTCTGGAGTTAGTTTCACAAGACCCGCATTTATGGAATTGATGGAGCTTGCCGAAGCAGGAGAAATTGAAACTATTATTGTCAAAGACCATTCAAGGTTTGGCAGGAATCACCTTATCGTTGGTCAGCTCTTGGAAGAAGATTTTGTGCGTTTAGGCGTTCGGTATATTGCCATTATGGACAATATCGACACCAAAGATGGACTTAGCGATTTCCTTCCAGTGCAGGACTGGTTTAATGAAATGCACGCCAAGAATACTTCAAAGAAAGTGCGTGCGGTATTCCAAAATAGAGGTATGCCGGGTAAGCCGCTGACAACAGTTATTCCATATGGCTATAAAAAGAATGAAGCCAAGTCTGCCCAATGGTTGATAGATGAAGAAGCTGCCGAAGTTGTACACAGGATATCCCGCTTATACGTTGAGGGATATGGACCAATATCCTCTTTTTGGAGGGTATACAAACGCCCACAGAGCATTGGCAGTCACAAGGGCGAAAGACATCTGCACTTCCTGATGTTCCACATAAATGGGCAGCAAGGACAGTTGCGGATATTCTGGAACGGCTTGAATATTGCGGATATACGGTTAATTTCCGTTCTACCACACGCTCATTCAAGGACAAAACCATGATACGCAGACCAAAAGAAGAATGGAAAATCTTTGAGAATAACCATGAAGCTATCATTGACAGCGAAACTTGGGCACTCGTGCAGGAGCTTAGAAGCCATAAACGCAGACCAAACCGCACAGGCGAAATCAGTATTTTTTCTGGATTACTCTATTGTGCCGGCTGCGGGGAAAAGCTGTATTATAGTGTGACGAACAATTATAGCCGGGAGCAGGCATATTTCTTTTGTTCCAATTACCGCAAGAGTACGGCAAACTGTACCGCCCACTATATCCGTGAAAAGGTTGTTTATGCCTTGGTTCTTGAAAGTTTGCAGCGTGTCCTGTTCTATGTGCAGGTATTTGAAAAACAATTCGTACAGGAACAGCTTGACAAATCAAGCGAGGAACAGCGGAAAGAGCTTGCCAAAAAACGGCGGGATTAGCCAAATCCGAAAAGCGTATTGATGAGTTTGACATATTGTTTCAACGGATTTATGAGGATAACGTATCGGGCAAACTGAGCGATGAGCGTTTTGCAACAATGTCGGCAAACTACGAAGCAGAGCAGAAAACCTTAAAAGAATCTCTTGTCCAGTTAAAAGCAGACATTGAAATGCAGAATGCCAAAACCGCAAATGTGTCAGAATTTGTGGAGAAAGTCAGGCGTTATACGGAAATCAGGGAACTTACGCCTGCCATCGTCAATGAGTTTATTGATTACATTATGGTATCTAAGAAACAGATGATAGACGAAAAGACCGTATATTCGGTTGATATTTATTATAGTGGTATTGGTATTATTGATGCTCTATCTGCTGAAGAATATGAAGATATGTTTCAAGAACGCTTAAAACAGAAACACTCAGATAAAGAAAAACGGCATAGTCACTAAAACTATACCGTAATTTGATACAGAGATGCCCTCGTGAGGCTGCTGCTTTACAAAGTTTCATTCGTTAAAGCGACAGCCTCCAGAAGAAAATATTTCCGGAAAAGCAGATACGGAGGAAAAAGCTGCGAATATGCCAATGCCCTGCCCGACAGGGAATATAGGGCAGGAATCTGTGGCAGAGAACCGCAAACCGCAGGGGCTGAAAATGGCGGCTGGAATGGCTGACAAGCCTGCGCAGAAAGTATTGCTGAAAGAAAAACTGGAAGCGTTCAAGAGAAAGGCGTCGGGAATAGAAAAGCCGGATATTGGGAAAGCAAAAGAGAAGGAGAAAATGCTGTAGACATAAAAATCTTGTTGCAATAACCACTATAAAATAATAAAATATAGGCAGGAAAGTATGAAGTATAGTAAAAAAGCCATACTAACAAAGGAGGTGTTTCTTATGGCAACTTCAAGTATTACAAAAAATTTTGTCATTTCTGGCAAGGAACAGGTGGAGATGTTTGTCAATGCGATTGAAGAATCTGCCAAAAACCGTCCTGTCCGAAAGCCTGTGGCTGTAAAATTTATTAAAGGCGAAGAAGAATTGCGGGAATTGATGAGATTTAGGGAAATGAAAGAAAAGAAGAAAATGAATGCTGATAAGTGATAAATTCTATGCAGTCAACATTCGTGAGTACCTTGCATTAGGAAATGATCCCGAAGCCGGAGAGCCTGCACTTGTCAAGCTGCTCTCCGGGTTTTCCTGTCCAAAGAACCATGATGTCGAACGTTTCTTGAAAAACAGCGCAATAGAATTCACCAAAAAGAATCAGTCGGTTACATATGTTGTAATTTCAGTAAAAGATGGCGGTCTGCTTGGTTATTTTACGCTTGCATTAAAACCTTTGACTGTTAGGGGGAAAACAGTGAGCAATACTACAAAAAAGAAATTGCTTCGTATCAGTGAATTAGATAAAGAATCTGATACTTACACTATGGCAGCTTATCTGATTGCCCAACTTGGAAAAAATTATGCGGATGGGAGAAACAAGGAAATTACGGGAGAGGATCTGATAGAACTTGCTTGGATGGTGATTGAGGAAGGGCAGTATATGTATGGTGGCATGGTAACATTCTTGGAAGCGGAAAATGAGGAAAAAATCTTGTCTTTCTATTGTAACAACCGTTTCTCGCAGTTTGATACCAGACAGACCGCATCAGGTACAGAGGAACCGCATGAGCTTGTGCAGCTTTTACGCCTGCTCTAAGGAAATAATTTATAGCAATCGGGCTGATGATGTCCGGTTGTAAATATAGTAACTTAAAGGTGTATGGAAAGTATTATTATAGAAATCCATGCACCTTTTTTATTTTGAAAAATACCGTCTTGGAACGATTCAGGGCGGTATTTTTCTATGCAAAAAAGAAAGGATTAAACATATGGCAGATGCAAATTGGATGCTGCCACTTCCCTTGCAAGGTCGATTGCAGTGCAGAAAAATGACATTTTCCTGCTTATGGAAACGATGGACAAGGCGCAGGCGGAGATTGATGCGCTTCCTGACGGTATGATCGGATTGTTTGAAATGCACGAATACGGTTACACATGGGAGGAAATGCTTACCCTTACCAAAGAAACTGTGATGGAACTGTTTGAGCGTGACATTCCCATGTACCAACTCCACGAGGACGGTTCGGAAACATTGATAGGGGGCGGTGAACAGATTACGGAGTATGAGGGTATTTTCGGCATAGAAAAAAATGATTGGGAAAACGAAAGGGAATTTCGTTCCATGCAGGAGGAACTTGTGGAGGGCGCACCAACGAAGGAAGCACAGCTTTTATATGGCGGTACGGATGAATACGGTATTTACCAGTTAAAGGACAATCCGAAGCTTCGTGATTTTCACTTTGCAGGCACAGCGGAACTGCTGAAAAGAAACCTTTTGTCAGATGACTTTAAAGAAATCCAGCCGGGGAATTATAACCTTGTCTATACGGGGGAGCTTTCGGACATTCAAGGGCAGGCACAAAGCGAAAAACTGAATGCGGTTTACGAAAAATTCAATATAGACCACCCGGCAGATTATAAAGGACATTCCCTTTTCATGAGTGACATTGTGGTGCTGCATGAGGACGGGAAGAACAGCGCGCACTTTGTAGATTCTCTTGGATTTACGGAACTTTCGGAATTTACAAGGACGCTGGAGGGTGAAAAAGCGCAGGCGGCAGACAAAGCGGAAAAGGAAATCGTATTTACCGATGAAGAAAAACAATTCCTTGAAACAGACAGTGCGCCTTTGATTGCAAAAGAGTTTCTTGCATGGGACGAGATTGAAAGTTTAGGATACCGTTTTTTTGAGGACGGATATATTGACAAATTCAAGCCGGTTGAAAAGGCACTGTTTGGTGACGGTTTGGTATCAGATTATACAATTATTGTTGGAACACAAAAAGAACTTGTTGAGATGAACAAGAAGATCAGGGAGTTGGGAAGAGAAAATGGGGAACTGAAAAAGAATATTGTGGCAAGAATTCCAAGATTTTTAGTTGATATTAAAGGAGGTTCTTGGTATTATTTGACCAGGAAGAGGTATTTGATATTTATGTTAAAAGTGAAAGGAAAGAGGCAGCAAGGGAAACAGCTAAAAAATGGCTATAAGGCTTTTAAAAACTGGTAAATGTTCTATAGATGATATAAGGAATATTGCCTCACAATTAGATGAAGAGGATATTATAGAAATAGAACAGGAATTTATGTGGATGATGTAAGGCTTAATATAATTAGTTAATAAATTCTGTTATAGTTTATAGTAATTTATTAAAAATGATAACACAATGCCATTATATATAAAATTTCGTTTAATTTGTTTTTTGTTATAGAAAGTTCATATAGGCATTTTTATGTTTTATAAAGAGTTTTTATTGGGGAGTATAAAATAGATTGTGTATTTTCTTAAAGTTGTTGCTTTTTTATAGTAATAAAAATTTTAGGAAAGCAGGGAAGTTTGTACTGGCTGGCTTCTGGGAATTTAGGAGGAGCTGCTAAGTATTTTAAGGAAAATTTTGTTAATACAACTTATAAACTTAAATTGGCAATCATTTTTAGTTGGGTATAATTAGCTATACAGTTATGATAAAATTAATTATTTGTAAAATATTACCAGTAACATAAAACCAAGCTATATTTCTTCTTAAATGAACATCTGCTAATATGTTTTTCTTGTAAGAAGAAACATGGCGTTGTTTAGTTTTATGAAAATGTATTATCAGGACTATATGTAATGGTTACTGTTCTATATATAGTGTCATAAACAGACGGATTTTTCGTAAGTTTTGCTGTTACAGAAGCAACCAGCTCTGATTCTGTGCATTTAGCGTGACTATTTTCATATAGCATGTTGCTTTATAATTGTTATAAATAGTATAGTGAGGTTGAAAGGGAATGAAACGTAAATATATTGCAAGCCTGCTTTGTGTTTGTTTATTATTATGTAATTTAAGCATAATACCAGTAAAACATGCACAGGCTGAAAAAATCCATCTTACAAGTAAGGAAGTTATTATTATTAAAGGACAATATGCTTTTATTGGATTAAAAGGAACAGATTCGAAGGTTAAGTGGAGAGTGACAGGAGGAAATATAAAAATTCATGAAACTGATAAAAACTCTGGCAAAACATGGGCATATTGTTATATCAAAGCTTTAAAGACAGGGAAAGGGACATTAAAATGTATAGTAAATAAAAAGGTATTAAAGTGCAGGGTTAATGTATTGGCTAAACCAGCATTTATTGGGGATTTTTCTGATGATGCAGGAGAGGTATATCTGGATATTTTTAAAAGTGGTAAGAAATATGTGGCTTTTTACAGCCAGTTCCGTTTAGCAAAACTGGACTGGCTGGAAGGAACTGTTAATAATGGTATTTTAACTTTAAATGGCAGGGATCCAGCAGGCAACCCAATTACAGTTACTTTATCATGTAAAGGTAATAAACGGATATTTACTTTTGAGAAAACGGCATGGGAGTATTTTACGCAAGGCAGTACCATTGCCTTAAAAAAATGCAGAGGAAAAGATGGGTATGAACATGCTTTACATGGGTTTGAGCTTTATTATAATACCTATATCTGAGAACTGGTTTTATGGGATTTGAAACTTTTTGTGTAGACATTTAATATTAGAGAATTCCATAAATCTATTATAGAAATAAAATAAGTAAGTATATAGATATAGTTATATGCTGGTCTTGAATAATCTCATATAACTTCTCTGTTTTTTCGTTAGTTGCAACTTCTTTGTTATTTTGAAGCCGCCACATAAACATTAAACTCAAATCCGTGTATTTTGCAGATGGTATTCTCTCCTGGTGTTTAGAATAATACCTGCCTGTCTCTGGATGTAGTACATTGATATGGCCAGGGGTAAATGCACCTTTAGGTTCAATAAAATCGTCCCTGCTGATATTTCTGTTTTGTATTGTATGTTTTGTATTTACAGGTGAAGCTGTCATTACTTCACCTGTATCCAAATAATGGGCAATTCTTTCAGTAAGTTCTATTTTTCTACCAGTAGTGGGTGTAAGAAATTATTTGTGCCAGTATATTACTTTCCAAGATATGTAAGTTCTTGTAGCTAAGAAAAGATGTGTCCCAGATGCGGTATCTATCTGGCTGATGATGCCGGAAACCTTGTGGACAGACCAGTTTTAACTATTATAACTGATGCGTCCAGCAGTGGGTTTGCTATGGAATATCCAACTAGAAAATTAATTGATATGAAAATATAATGATTAACTTTTGGTCCTTTTTATATAGTTGTGATTTTTGAAAATGAAGATATCATACAAGAAATTTTTAAATTTACAGAGTATAATAAGGTGTGCAAGGAGGTGTTACTAATGCAGAAAGAAGTACGGACAGTATGCTATGATAATGATTTACATCTCGAAGCATACCGCTTTGAAGGGATTGTGCAGCCATTTCCAAATCATTTTCACGATTATTATGTAATTGGATTTATAGAAACAGGAAAACGCTGCTTATCTTGCAAGAACAAGGAATATATAGTGGAACAGGGAAACATTCTTCTGTTTAATCCAAATGACAGTCACAGTTGTGTGCAATGCGACGGAGGGACACTGGATTATAGGGGGCTGAATATTTCTAAGGAGACAATGCTATCCTTAGTAGAAGAAATCACAGGGCAAAGGACATTGCCTGGCTTTTCTGAGAACGTAATAGAAAATGATGAGCTGCAATGTTATCTTCATTCGCTGCATCAGATGATAATGGACGGCTCGAAAGAATTTGAGAAAGAAGAAATGTTATTGCTCCTTATTTCATTGTTTATAGAGCAATACGGACAACCTTTTGAGAATTGTATTCCAGAGTGTAGTGAAGAAATAGGGAATGCCTGCGTATTTATGGCGGAGCATTTTGCAGAGCGTATTACACTTGATAATCTCTGTAAATGTAGCGGACTTAGTAAACAGGTATTGCTCCGTTCATTTACCAAGTCAAAGGGAGTTACGCCGTACAGGTATCTTCAGGCCATCCGGATAAGTAAGGCAAAAGAGTTGTTAGAACAGGGGGGTTCCCTGGTTGACACTGCCATACAGACAGGTTTTTCAGACCAAAGCCATTTTTCCAGTTTTTTTCATATGTTTATAGGTCTGTCACCTTCTGCATACAAACGCATTTTCAAGGAGGGCGGCAAAAATCATGGATAAAAAAACGATGGCAGGGCATATAACGGCTTTGATTACGATTGTGATATGGGGAACAACTTTCATATCCACTAAAATATTACTTGCAGATTTTACGCCAGTGGAAATACTGTTTTTTAGATTTTTACTTGGACTACTTGTGCTGATAGCCGTTTATCCAGAACGGTTAAGAATAAAGGATAAAAGACAGGAGCTTACATTTGCTGTTGCAGGACTATGCGGGATATGTTTATATTACCTGCTTGAGAACATAGCATTAACCTATACTATGGCTTCTAATGTTGGCGTCATTATTTCTGCTGCTCCATTTTTTACTGCCATTTTATCTCATGTATATTTAAAAACAGAAGAAAAACTGAAAGCACAATTTTTTGTTGGTTTTATTGCCGCTATGACAGGAATATGTCTTATAAGCTTTAGTGGTTCAGAACTGGAACTGGATCCTGTTGGTGATATTTTGGCAATTGCTGCGGCGTTTGTATGGGCAGTTTATTCATTGCTTACACGGAAAATCAGCGGTTATGGATATAATACTATTCAAACGGCAAGGAGGATATTTGTATACGGAATACTTTTTATGCTCCCATTCCTTTTTGTTTTTGATTTTAGCTTTAATATGCAGAAGTTTATAAAACCAGTGTATATTCTAAACTTTATATATTTAGGTCTTGGTGCATCGGCCCTTTGTTTTGTTACTTGGAATTATGCTGTCAAAGTGCTTGGGGCTGTTAAGACAAGTGTGTATATCTATATAGTTCCTGTTATCACCGTTGTCACATCTGTTATTGTGTTAAATGAAGAAATTACATGGATGGCTGTGGCAGGAATAGGGCTTGCCTTAATTGGTTTGTTCCTTTCAGAAAGTAAATTAAAATTTAAGAAAACAGGAAAGCGAAAAGGAATATGAAGAATGGAAAGTGCGTAATTGTGTTTGATGAAAATCTGCCGTTTGGGATTTTTTTAATTTTTGCTTCTCATGGTCGTCTTGAATTGATTGCCCTAATTCCAGAAAGCCAAGGTTTTTTGCATTATTGCCCAGTTTTTCCACCACAAGTACAATTAGATTTTATATATTGTACAGAAATGAAAATTCCACTTAAATGATGTAAAATCTCCATAAACAAGAGGAGGGATTTCCTGTTTACAGAGATTGGCGTTTAATTTTGGGATTTGCAGCAAGCTGTCTTATTATTTATTTCATTTAAATATACAGTTCCCCAGTCACACATAGCATCTAAGACTGGAGCAAGAGTATTGCCGGCATCTGTTAGAGAATATTCCGTTTTGGGAGGAACGACAGGATAGACTTTTCTGTTTACAAGTCCGTCGCTTTCAAGTTCTCTTAACTGTTCCGCCAGCATTTTATCGGTTGCTTTGGGAACTAATTTATGTAGTTCGCTGTACCGTAAGGTTTTGCCTATGAGATGCCACAAAATAACCGATTTATACTTCCCGCCAATTAAGGCGATCGTAGCTTCTACGGGACAGCTATAACTATTTTTGCAATTTACACTCATATAAATTCTCCTAACTTACTTTTTGGGTAGTATATACCTAAAAAGTGCATTCTTGCCTTTAAACTTGTTTGCGGTATAATTATAGTACATGAAAACCTAAAATACAAGTTTAATAACAGGAGGAATACTTATGGACTTTTTAAAAATTGCAAAATCGCGTTATTCTGTCCGTGATTACAAGAGCAAAAAGGTAGAGCCAGAAAAACTGGAAAAAATTTTATTAGCTGCCCATGCCGCACCTACGGCTGCAAATTTACAGCCTGTCCGTCTTATCGTTGTGCAGGAAGATGAGGGGTTGCGCAAAATTGGAAAAGCGGCAAATATTTATGGAGCACCTTTGGCAATTATAGTTTGTTCCGAGCATACGAAAGCATGGACCCGTCCTTTTGATAACAAAAAGACTGTAGATATAGATGCATCAATTCTTACAGACCACATGATGATAGAAGCAACTGAGTCCGGGTTAGGGTCTGTATGGATATGCTATTTTAAGCCTGATGTTATCAAACAGGAATTTGGACTTCCAGATACCCTTGAGCCAATCAATATTTTAGCAATAGGATATGCAGACGGAAAGCCTGCTGACCCAGAACGTCATGCTACACAACGTATTCCGTTGAATGAATTAGTCCATTACGAAAAGCTATAAATGATTGTTGTAAATGTGTAAACATGATATGTCTTTCCCTGCCCCTGGCAATGGGCAGCAGACAGAGCCAGTAAATAATTCATTGGCTCTGTCTTTTTAAATGCAACTTCTATAAAAGAACAGTGTTCCTAATGAACCACAATCCCCAACTGCTCATTGGTGGCATTTCCACTGTTTCCTGTTCCGCCTGTTCCAGTTCCCGCAGAGCCTTTTCTAATTCTTTGCTTGCTTCAGCTTTTGTTTCAATCATTTCTGATACCTCATTCTTTCTGTGATAAATTGATGGTTAATAGTAATAAAAAAGTAGCGGGTTGTCTGTTACGATAACCGCTACCATATGTAAACAATATTTAATTTTTATAAGCTCTCTTTAGCCGGTAATATTTACTTTGGCAAACTGCGGTTTGCCGCTTTGTTCACCGGCTCTGCATCTATGCGTCTGGCTCTTTGATACAACGAAACAGTCAATTATGGTTCATTTCCAGTTTTGACATTATGACATTATCCGTATTTCTGTGACTGAAAAAATGAACATCTCCTTTTGTCAAATTATAAACAACAGACCATTGCAGTTTATCAATATCCCCATCCCACACACCGGTCTCTGCAAGAAGTGAAACGGCTTCCTCGCCATTTAATACACCATTGTTGTCCAGTATTTCTTTTTCTACTGTGTCATATCTTTTAAATTCCGTTCCGCCACCGCCAATATTTACTCCGTTATAGGCAATAAAGTTTGACGCAATCTGATAGTTTGAGTCCGTTTCCACAACTTGAAGTTCATTATCATAATACTCAACAAGCACCGACTTCCCACTTGCATCTGCAATCAGATAATGCGCTGCTATATCGTACGAAAAATAGATATTGTATTTTTGGAGCAGTTCAACCGCTTCGTCCACCGTTGCTGCCTTATCTAACACCAGACGCGTTGCCGTTGAAATATTCAGCGTTATCTTATGGCTGTCATAAGGTGCTTCTGCTTTGCACAAATTTTTCAATGTCTGCATCGCTCTGTGCGCCAACTTCCAGAAACTCATCAAAACCATAGTCACCATAATAGGTCATTTGATATGCGCCATAATCGTCAATTTTAGTTATGGAAGAAATTGTCCGCAATTCATTCCAAAACAGGGCAACCGCTCCTGCAACAATTACAAGAAAAACCACAACTATGCAGGTTAAACCCCGGCTTATTATTTTTTTGCTTTTTCCACGTGTTTTTCTGCCTGTATTATCCATAAAGCCTCCTTATATTCCGGTTTATAGCAAATAGCCCATAGCAATAAAAAGATAACTATGCAGCCATCTTCTGTTTAATTTTAAGTAAATTTCACCACTAAGAACAGAAAATATCATCGTAGAAATCCCATTCCATATTTCAATCCCTGCCCCTCTTGATACAAAATGAAATATTCCCCATGTCATAGCCAATATGATTCCACCGAAAGGAATTGGACTCTCTTTTTTCAAAAAAGTTTCAACCGCTTTTTGCCCATATATGATAATTAGGGTAACAAGCATCACTTCAAATATGTAGTATAAATATTGTGCGCTGAATTGGAATATGGTTTTGTTTTGTGCTTCTCCAATCACTTTTAACGTATGCCAATCAATGAAAGTGAGAAGCTTACAGCCAATGAAACAGACAAGAGTTACTATCCAGTTTTTCAAGGA
>JAAWKM010000115.1 GCA_022797375.1 Lachnospiraceae bacterium | reverse complement strand
ATAGTAATGAAAAATGCTGTTTTTGCATTTTTCTTGTGTGAAATTGTAATGATTGTTAGACAGCGTTTTTTGCTGTCTTAGAATCATTTTTCACACTATATTCCAATTTCTATTTTACATCATGCCAGCACAGCTGGCATAAATAAATTTATGGAAAGAATACCTGTTTTTAGTATTTTTATCTTTTATATGCTATTTTATATGTGCTGCAACAAGGTCACCCATCTGTTTAGTACCTACAAGTGTTTTTCCATTATCCATTATATCCACTGTCCTGTAACCCTCTTTAAGCACCTGCTTTACAGCATCTTCTATTGCATCAGCCTCTTTTCCAAGGTCAAATGAATAACGTAACATCATTGCAGCAGAAAGTATTGTTGCAAGCGGATTTGCTTTATCCTGCCCTGCAATATCAGGCGCAGAACCGTGGCTTGGCTCATACAGCCCAAGCTTTGTAGAACCAAGGCTTGCTGATGATAACATGCCAATAGAACCTGTAACCATGCTTGCCTCATCTGAAAGTATATCACCAAACATATTTTCTGTAAGAATAACATCAAACTGTTTAGGGTCACGCACAATTTGCATTGCACAGTTATCCACAAGCATATCTGAAAGTTCCACCTCAGGATACTCTTCTGATACCTCTTTCACAACTTTACGCCACAGCCTTGAAGAATCAAGTACATTTGCCTTGTCAACACTGCATACCCTCTTATTACGCTTCATTGCAACATCAAATCCCCATCTTGCAATACGCCTGATTTCGTTCTCGTCATATGTAAGCGTATCTATAGCTTTCATAACCCCGTTCTCTTCTATTGTTTTGCGTTCTCCAAAATAAAGGCCGCCTGTAAGCTCCCTCATAACTACAAAATCAAAACCGCCATTAGTAATATCTTCCTTAAGGGGACATGCACCGCTTAACTCATCAAAAAGGACAGCTGGCCGTATATTAGCATAAAGCCCGAGCCCCTTACGGATTTTAAGCAGTCCTGCCTCCGGCCTTTTATCAGGAGGCAGCTCATACCAGCCTGATTTCCCGACATCACCACCAACAGCGCCAAGCAGTACAGAATCCGATGCCCTTGCCTTTTCTAATGTTTCATCAGTAAGTGGTTCACCATATGCATCTATGGAACAGCCGCCCATTAAAATCTCCTGGTATTCAAAAGTATGCCCATACTTTTCACCAGTCTTGTCTAAGACCTTTCTTGCTTCTGTTATAATTTCCGGTCCAATACCATCACCTGGAATAACTGCAACTTTATAATTCATAACTTATGCTTCCTTTCTGTGTATATTTCAAACACTGGAACTTAGTCAAACTTATTTAAAACTGCTTTTTAAAACTATTTTAATAAAACTATTCCTTATAAAAAACACTATTTTATAGTGTATACAGAAATTATTGTGATGTCAAGTTGTAGAAATGGAAATTTTTCTATATTCCCAGGGCAGCTTGCCAGACATTTTATAAAAAACAGATTAAAACAATAAATTAAAAAACAGCCCTCATTCTGGCTGTTCCTTAAATTTGTTTATATATAGTATTCTTACTTTTTCCTGTCCTTTTTGCAAGTTCTTTTCTATCCATCAAAACAAAGATTTCTGGTACAGCAGCTTTATTAACGTATTTATTATCTAACATTAATATCTGAAAAGTCTATCTCAAAATCTTCATAAATTCCAGCTTTAACCTTATCCAGAAATGAATAATCACCTACTGTACCATATTCAAAATTATATACCATAACCCTGTTTTTCTCAAAATCAACAATCCAGTATTCCCTCACACCTGCTGTATTATATTTAAACAATTTTTTAGAATAATCCATATATTTGCTTCCTGGTGATACAATTTCAATAACCCAGTCTGGCGCACCATTACAGCCTTTTTTTGTTAATTTATTTTCGTCACATATAACAGATATATCAGGTTTTACATAAATTTCTTCATTTGCATTAAGAAATACTGCAAATGGGGCTGGATAAACCCTACAACTGCCATTTTGCTGCTTTACATAATCTTTTATTCTATATGACAGCTCCATTACAAGTTCCTGGTGTATCCTGCCTGGTGTTGCCATCATATATATTTCACCATCAATTAATTCCGCTCTCTGCCCGTCAGGTAAGGCATATATATCTTCTACTGTATAACAATCCAAATTTCTTGCTGGAGCCATTCTACATTCCTCCCCTCTGTGTATTCTATTATACTAAATTCTATAGTTTTTTCAATTATTACTTATGACAGTGTAACTTTATGATAGTGTAACTTTGAAACAGCTGAAATTTGGGCTGCTCTTTTGCTACACTATTTTATTTTTATCTTCATTGTACAAACACTACTTTTAGTCAAAATATATACATTTCTATATATCTTGTACTATGTCAAACTGAGATATATACTTTTTTATATTTTCATAATTTAAGTTTACTTTAGTATTAAAATCAGAAAATATAATATCTTTTAATAAATCAATATTTTGTCTTTCTATTGTTTTTAATGAATAATTCTGTTTCATATATCTAGCCCGGTTATCTACAACAATAATAATTGTCCGTTTCTTATGTTGCATTGCAAATAATCCACCATGTAATCTTGTACCTATATAATCAATATTATTATCTAATAATAATTTTGAATATGATTGTAAATCCGGAGATACAATATTTAACTTTCTTTTTAAATTTAATTTTTTTAGATACTGGAAATCATTAACACCTTGAGGCCAAAAATATACTTCTTTATAACTATCAAATAATATGTCAATTAACTTTTGGTCTAACAAGTTATCTATATTATAAAAAGTTAATGTAAAAACTACTTTTTCAGATTTTTCAGAAGGGATTTTTTCACAAAAATCTTCCGAAAATCCCCACATAGTTGGACAACCTGTATTAACCACATTAAAGCCTAATGTCTTTAATAATTCCCCTGTATTATCATCTCTGACAGAATGTATATAATCATGTGATAAAATTTTATCATATAACTCTTTAGTATAATCATCTGGTTCATGACGATATTTTCCTGAACCAACCCCAATTAATATACTACCCTTATATGGAAAATAATTTAATGAATTAACATTCCAAGTAGGCCATTCATAATTCAAATTTCTCCACAACAAATTTGTTCCACAAATAAATTTATATTTAGCATTATTAAAAGTTTCCATAATATTATTATTACACAAACCTTGTTTATCTGTTATAACAGGAGAATGTGTCGTGCTCCTCATAACATATCTATTTCTGGTAATATAACGCAATTGTTTAACAACTGATTCCATTATTATTTCATCACCTTTATTTAAGCTTCCTATGGAAGTATCAAATAAAATAATTGTTTCCATTTTATACTCCATTCTATAATATTATTATTCCATGATTAGACCGTCAAAAGGGTAAATAATAAGTCCCTTTTCTTGAACAGGAACCTTGAAAATTGAATATATTGTTGAAATTGATTGCGGGTTACGGATCATGTGGTTTTCAGTTGCTTATCTGCCGGGGTATTTCCATATAATTTTTATGCCTCTGCTGCTTTTAGGGCGCACTGATCCTCTTGCTGCATAAATTTACAGAATTTTCTGATATTTAAGGCGCCTATCTTGCAGCCAAAATAAAATTTTGTTTTGAGCAGGCACCTTACCGACATATGGTCTATCCCATATTTTCGGCGCAGGATGGACGGGATCGTTTCGACACCGTTGCGGTAACAAGACTGACCGATAAACTCTTCCGTTGTCCGTTTCCGCTGTTCTGACGCACGTTTTCCAGCATTTGCCGACACGGTCTTACGGCACACTTTCTTGCATACTTTCGGGTGACATTTATCCTTGTACGGACATTGGCTGCACTGGCTTTTGTGGAAGGACATCGTACAATGACCCGTTGCCTTATTATAAGAACAGCTTTTTGGCGCGAAGCCACCTGGGCATTCCAATACCTAGCTGCCATCTTCACTGAACTTAAAACCTGCAAGGATGTCCTCCGTTTTACGTCCAACCAAGCATGTTGCCACAAGGACTACATTCTTTTCAGATGCTGCCGTTGCATTTTTTCTCCTGAATATGCGCCGTCTGCCACGATAGTGACAGCCTCATCCTGTTCTTCCATGCCTTCCAGCGTTTCTTTCAGGAATGCACTGTCGCTGTGGTTATTCTGTGCGTATTGGTAATCCGTAACAATGCTGCCTCCTTCATCGATGGATTCCGTGACATTCGCCACGTACCCGCGGTTCTGCTTCCCGACTTTCTCTCGGTACGTAGCATCCGGATCCGCAGGGTTCTGCAGGATGGAGGAACCCATGCCGCCATCTTCCTTCATGTGCAGACGGTATGTCCCGTCTTCCTCCTGCACAGCCTGCTCACGTAGGACGCGCACCCGGAGCTGGTAATTGCCGGAACCCGCATAGTCAGTGCCGCAGAATTCTTTTAAAGCTGCAGCATCTTTTAAAACAGCCGCGATTTTTGCGGAGGTTTCATCACTGTGGTTATTATAGATGACCCTGTTCCTGTCATCTGCCTCCGTATAATGGAGCAGCCCTTCCGACAGCGTGCAGTTTCTGCCGGCTTCCTTTGCAAGGTTCGCGACACATGTGTAAAGCAGCTCAAGACGGCTCATTTTTTTGATGTTGGAAGCGACCATCAGACTGTCCATGCGCTTTAGGGACTGGTCGATCTTCATCATCTGTGCCATTTCATCAGAAAGGCTGTGGATCGTATCATGCAGAAGGTCGATACCCGTTTCTTCTTCATATGCATTGCAACGGGCGCGGAAGCGTCCGAGTGTACGGTCACTGAGTGGCTGCTCAATAAAGGAAGTGGTATGGAGCGCATATTGGAAACGGATGTCAAACATCAGCGAGGCGAGCAGCTCATCATCGGAAAGGCCAGTAAGCTCTTTGATCAGCAATGCCCCGATCTGGATATTCACTGGGGTATTCGGCCTGGAATCTTTTGCGCTGTAAAGGACTTCGTAAGGCTTTTCATCAATTTTAGGGAAAATATGCTCTGAAAAATACCTTGCCCATGACTTCTCAAGGAATTTCTTTTCCCTTTCCGTCAGGTTTTCATAGGAATCGAAAAGCGACATCTGCTGCTGTTCTGATGGATTAAGGACAAAAGCCATAACAAATACCTCCAAAGATGTAAACTTTATACAAGTATTATAACAGAAAAGCAGGAAATCGTTTCCGTTTTTCAACAATATATTCAATTTTCAAGGAAGCATCATCATCAAGGTAATACTAATACCTTTTGACGCTCAAATCATTCCATTACAATAATTAAACTTATATTTTGTATATTTATACGATTTTTATAATACTATTAATTAGTTTTGTTTTTAGTTTTATTCTTTTTAAGAAATAAACTTATTAAGTCATAATCTAAAATCAAATCAGATATTCTAAGCATATTACGCATTTCATATACCTTTTTCCTTTTTATTCTATCAAGTTTATTATATTCATTAGAAACACTATAAAAATAATCATCACCTGCATAACATACAAAATCATTTCCTATCACTGTACCATCTCTTAAAACAACTACACCATCTTTGGAATTATCTAATAAATCATTACCTAATAAATAATCCTGGTCTAATCCCATTAAATTTACTAATGTGGGTAATATATCCACTTGTCCTGCTATTTTATCCACTTTAGATGGAACTTTCCCATAAAGTTTTTCACTTACACTTTTAGGCAAATGCATTAACGCTGTCACTTTTTGCATATGAAGCCATTCATAATCTGTTTCAGAAAGTTTCTCCTTTAATACACCATTTTTCCAATATAATTCTGGTATTCCAGAATGGTCTCCATACATAAAAATCAATGTATCATCGTACAAACCTGTTTCTTTTAAATTTTGTACCAATTCTCCAATTGCCTTATCTGCATAATTGGCTGCCTTTAAATAATTTCCAAATATTGTTCCTTCATACTCACCAACATCAAAATCATAATTTTCAAATTGTTTAAACGGATGATGTTGAGACAATGTAATTAAAAATATAAATGATTTTTCATTTTTTAAATTTTCATGCTCCATATCAATAACTTGGCGGAAAAATGAAGAATCTCCAAGTCCTAGATGATACACTTCATCATTCACCATATCAGAATTATCCGTAAATGACTGGTATCCATATTGCCTGTACACCAAATGACGGTTCCAGGTACTTGCCTGGTTACCATGAAAGCCTTTTACTGTATATCCGCACTGGCTTAATCTCTCTCCCAAAGCCAAAAAACGGTTATTCTGGTATTCATAACATGATGGTTTATCTGCTGAAGGATACAAAGAATTGTTACTTAATAACTCTGCATCAGACGTATTTGCTACGCTTGTCTGATGGTACATATTTGTAAAACGTATATTATCTTTTACTAAACTGTTTATTTCTGGTGTTACTTCTTTACCATTGATAACCATTCCTGTTAAATAATCCTGCATTGATTCCATTTGTATTAATATAACCCTTTTATTTTTGCAACAACCCGTAAAAATATTTTTTTGCAAAGTAGAAAATGTTTTTAAGACCTCCTCTATCTGGTCATCTGGCAAATGATGCAACCTTTTTAATTTTCCAGACAATTCATTTATAATATCTGCAACATGAAAAAATAAAATCCCCAAATCCCTCGCTATCCTTTTTCGGTTCCACTTATATGGTTCCCTGTTGCTATAATGATAAATGACTATTAACCATATACTTCCCAAAACCAGAATACAGCCTCCCATACATAAATTCAGTATAGTATTTTTATAAATCCCATATTTCCTAAGTAATAGTACAAATAAAATTAAAAAAGGAATATCAATAAACCTTAATAAATCCTTTAATTTTAATACATTAAAAATACTTTCTTTTGCCTCTCTTAGAACTTTTACATTATGAACTACAACTGATATAGTTAGCGGATTTTTGTAATATCTCATATATAATAAATCTGCAAACATTAATATATCTAAAATCATTCCTGATATAAATAAAAAAATATAGCCTGTATCAAACATATATGATATTCCTGCTACTATTAACATATCAGCAAAAATAGCCTGTAATGTTTTTTTATGTATTTTCCACCGAAAAGGTTTTCCATTCAACCCTGCCTGAAAATTAAATTTCATCTGGCAAAATGTAAAATACAAAATAAATAATATATATCCAGCTAATCTAATATACATTTTTTCCTTTCCTTAAGCACTTTATCAATATTTTTACCAATATCTTCCAGCTTCTACCTTTTCATATCCTTTTGGATGTTCTTCTTTCTTAGGAGATGTCCAATAATTATTATATAAACCTAATTTATCAAATGCTTTCCCTTTAATGCCAAAATAAAGTTGCAGCCATCCCAAATATATAACGCTTTCTTCCCAATGGATTTACAATATTCTGCTAATGGCAAACCATAAGCTCCAGCTGCTATTAATGCAATATCAAAATCAATATTGCTGATTTTTTGTTCCATTGACTCCAGTGCTTCAAACCAGTCAGAAAATCCAGGCATTTCATCTGCAATACTTTGTACTGGTTTAAAAGTAATAAGTTTAAATTCTAGCAACAATTTTTTATTTTTATGCAATTTCTCTCTATTTTCATAGTTTTGTTTTATAGACTGTTCAAATGGATGAATAACAAGAACTTTTTTCCCATACAATGCTTCTGTCCAAGGCTTTTCAATATCATATAGAAATGCTGTATCTTTATACTTTCCAATATTTTGTCTTATATTATAAAAACGCATATATAACATATTCTCAAAACGTGAAAGCCACATATTCCATATAAAGTCCATATTTTGAAAATTCTTTGTATATATCTGAACCATCCTGTCTAAATAAGAATCTTCTGTTGGATAAAACCCTGCACCTCTTTTCATAACAAGTTTTAAATTGTCATGATATGAAGAAGTTCCACCTTTTTCTCTATTAAGCATATAATAATACTCTACCATGCACTCCAATTCATTAGCACCAATTCTCTCGGCAAAGAACGGTTCATCATCCAAAAGTTTTCTATAAATAAAATCATTGGAATCATTTTTTGATAAAAATTTAATTATAAATTCATTTTGTGATAATTTATCAGAAGCAGCACCCATATGAACAATATCAAAGTCTTTACACCCAATTTCAAGCAACTGCTGTTTTATTACCTCAAAATATACACTAGTAACAATTACTTTCGCATTAAAAAATTTTAATATATATTAAGGAGGATATATCATATATCCATCTATTGTATATTCTCCCCATTTCCTTTTATAATTATCTATAAATTCAATTACTTCCGCCCCTATTTTATTTAATCCTTCTAAAAAATAAGAACCTCTTGACCCAGCACCAAATAAAAACAGTTTTTTATTTGTTAATTCACTAATATCTCCTTTTTCCAATTTAAAAAACATATAATAAACTCCTTTTTCATTTTTTATTAATTAAATTAAGTAAAAATTCTTTATATGAATTATAACTGCAATGTGTTTTTACATACTTCATGCATGCAATACTTTTTTCTTTTATTATGTATGGATTTCTATATAACTCTTCAATTCTTCCAGCCATCATTTTCATATCTCCAAATGGGACAACATATCCATTCTTAGGAACTGAAACATATTCATTACTTACAGAAAAATTTGTAACAACCGGAACTGCACCAGAAGCCATTGCCTCCATCATGGATAAACAGCAGCCCTCTCTATCAGAAACTGCAATAAAAATATCCTTGTCATGCCAAAATAAAGGCATCTTTTCACGAGGCAACTGGTTATATAAAATAATATTTTGTCCTAACTTATTTTTATTTATATAATTCCTGATTTCATTATAATATGTACCTGTACCAGCTATATGAAATTCATAAGTGATTTTTTTTAATTCTAATTGCTTTATTAATTCTATAAGTAAATCTGCTCTCTTTTGCATTATTTCCAGCCTGCCTGCATATCCAATTTTAATTTTATTTTTATTCTCACTATATGTACGTTTTTTCATAAAACAATCAAAAATCGGCATTTCCTTATACACTATTTTTTCTTTTGATATATTACTTTGAATGAGCCTGTTTTTGATATATTCAGTAATACCAATAAAAATATCAATATATTTTTCTATTATGTTAGAACGTTTATATAGACATATTGCATCACTATGTACTACAGAAACTATTTTTACATATTCAGGATACTTTCTTTTCAAAAGAATAGCAGCATATAACATCTGCATTTGTTTATTTAAAATAATTACACATGGTAGTTTTCTTTCCATAACTTGTGCCAGTTTAATAACATCTTCCCAATAAGTTCCATAACTTGTCTCTACTTTCTGGAAAAGTTTTTCTTTTCCTTCTGGAAATTGGAATTTTCCTGTAGATAATATTCTAGCATATATATCGTTTTCCATAAAAATTGAAGCAACATTCATGGACCATGATACCATACCACCAGCTCCTTTTGGCGTCCCTTCTAACAATTCAATAAACACACTTTTTTCATTATGTACTGTTACTTCTTTTTCTTCTAGCAAATATGCCTTTTCCACTTTATGTAAATGTTTTAAAAGTATTTCCTCTTTCATAATAATATTGCTATATAAACCCAGACCAGTTAGTTTTTCTTCTATAACTTCCTGGCTAAGTTCCGATGCTATTATTATAAGATGTTTGTTTTTATCTATTTCTTCTGGACTTTTTACATCTTTTCCTTCAAATTTGCTTCCCCATTTTGAAGAATCTCCATCTACAAAAAAATCTATATCAATACCTGTATTTTTCAAAGTAAAAAATACCTTCCTGCCACCACCAGATGCACCATATATAACATATTCCATTCCATTTTCTATCATTTTTCTCTCCTAAAATCCTGATAAAATTTTTTATCCTATTTATATAATTACCAATACCTCCCTGCTTCTACTTTTTCAAACCCTTTAGGTTTTTCTTCCTCAAGAGGTCTTGTCCAATATTCATTGTGATACATAAACTGGTCATAATGTTTGCCGCGTATACCAAAATAAAGCTGTAACATTCCCCCAATATGTAATGCTTGTCTGCCAAGCTCTTTTGCATAAGCTCCAAGAGGAAAGCCATATGCTCCTGCACCTATAAGCGCAATATCAAAGTCAATATGTTCCATACTTTGCTTCATGCTGTCTAATGCCTCAAACCAGTTTTTATATCTGGATGTTTTATTATCTGCAAGTGTTTGCACTGCTTTTAATGTAATAAGTTCAAAACCAGGCATAAACTTTTTATTTTTAAATAATTTATCCTTTTTCAAATAGTTTGCCTTAATTGAATCCTCAAAAGGATGTACCACTAATACTTTTTTGCCTTCTAATGCGCTTGTCCAGGGCACTGGTTCATTTACAGGAAATCCTGTATCATCATAAAGTAACAATTCTGTATCAGGGCATTCCTCTCTATACAGCTTATCTTCAAATTTAGACTGCCACATACACCACAATAAATCTGCCTCTTTGATTTTTTCAAGATACAGCCTGCAAAAACGGTCCATAAGTTCATGCTCTTTTGGGAAAAAGCCACACCATAAACTTAACATATCTGTAATATTATCCGTATATGGTATACCTGAACCATTTATCCTTCCAGTAAAATATTTATAATTGCATATTGTCTCTAATTCTGTAGAACCAACACGTCCAACAAAAAATGGAGTTTTGCTGTTTACCATTTCTATTATTTTCTTGTTAGCATCTTCTTTATTTAATATTGTATTGGAAAATTCTTCAAAAGGCATTTTGTCATGCAATACTCCCATTTTTACAATAAATACATTCAATATTCCCATTTCTTTAAGCTGTCTTGAAATTTCTTTATCATATGTACTTGTAACCATAATTGAAAGCTCTGGATTTTTTACTGTCATTTCTTTTATATCTTCTGGAGAATATATTTTATATCCGCAAAATTCTTTTCCGTGCTTTTCTTTGTTATTGTCACAAAACCCAATAATAATAGCACCTATACGTTTAAATTCTTCTAAAGCTTTAATTCCTGTAGAAGATGCACCAAACAATATAATTTCTTTGTCAATGAAATCACTTATTTCTGCATTATCAATTTTTATATACATACAAAATACCTTTTTTATCCCTTCACAATATTAAATTTTTTATAATTTATTTATAAAATATCATTTTTTTCAACATTTATTTCCAATATCCAATTATATACTACATAATATAAATTATGTAGTATATAAAAGCAAATTTTTAATTCATAGTATAAGTTTAAAATATTATCAAATATATACATGATTATTAATAAATTCTTTAAGCTCAAATATATTCAATTTTACCATATAAATATTATTATGTGGTATTTTAAACATTTTTAACTTATATTTGTCTATTGCTATTAAATGCCATAACAGAAAAATAGTTTACAATTAATACCACATAATTATAATTATGTGGTATAGGCATTAAAATTAAATTATATATTTATATCGTCCTAATTGCTGGTTTCCTTAACTATAATCTTTAAAAACATTATAAAAATCCATAATCAAAGAATATTTATTATTGATAATTAGGAATAATTGATATACTGGAAGAAAAGGGTACACAGTTGAGGGAGCCTACAGCAGACATTTGCAATATGGTATATCTGAAATCCGTGGCAAAGCAGGAACAGATATAACAAGGGTATTATATTTTTTCTATTATGGAAAGAAAATTATACTTACAAATGGTTTTATTAAAAAAACACAACAAACACCTGGAAATGAAATTAATTTAGCTAAACCATATCGAAAAGATTTCTTAGAAAGGATAAAAAACTATGAGTGAATTCAAAGATTTTTTAGATGAACAACTTGAACATCCAGACTTTAAAAAAGATGGGAATGGTTTTAAAACTTGAATTTATACCAAAAGAAATGTAACAAACTAAATAGATGTAATTTTATAGTTTATAAATCAAAAAAATATTAATAAATTATTATATATTTTTTATTGATTTTATAGATGCAAAACGCCTTGTAAATGTTTATAAGTTTCGCCGCAATGTGGCTTGAATACAGGTTCTTTCACGTATCGCCTTAAA
>JAAWKM010000114.1 GCA_022797375.1 Lachnospiraceae bacterium | reverse complement strand
TTGGCATGTTTTGTGCCAAAAATACGAGTTTTATGGCGCCATTTTGCATGATTTTGGAACAAAATCTTTTTTTTGCAAAATGTGTGCATTTTCAGCGTTTCCCGCGCTGCTTGTTACTATGAACAGCGTAGCTGTGAATAGTAACGAAACATCACATCTGCATATATAATCAGTTTATGGGCACAATATGGAAAATAATAAGAATATGAAAGGTATTACCTAGAATGAGCAACCATCTTGTTAATGAAACCAGCCCTTACCTCTTACAACATGCAGATAACCAGACAGACTGGTATCCCTGGTGCGCGGAAGCATTTGAAAAGGCAAGGAAAGAAGATAAACCAGTTTTTTTAAGTATTGGTTATAGTACATGCCACTGGTGCCATGTTATGGCACATGAAAGTTTTGAAAATCCTGTAACAGCAACATTATTAAATAACAGTTTTATTTCAGTAAAAGTTGACAGAGAGGAACGTCCTGATATTGATAGTGTTTATATGGCAGTCTGCCAGTCTTATACAGGAAGCGGTGGCTGGCCTCTTAATATATTTATGACATGGGACAAAAAACCGTTTTTTGCAGGCACATATTTCCCGCCATACCCACACTATGGCATACCTGGTTTTAATAACCTGCTTAATACAGTGAAAGAACAATGGGATAATAACAGGGACAGCCTTTTAAAATCTGCAGAACAGATAACAAAGCATCTGGGAACACAAAAAAACAGCAATACGCAAGATACAGCAGACAATGCAGAGGATATAGCCAGCATGGCAGACAGGGCTTTCAATATATTTTCGGAAACATTTGATAATGAGGCAGGAGGGTTTGGAAGTGCACCGAAATTTCCATCAGCACAAAATATTTTATTCCTTATCCTTTATGCAGTCCGGAATAGCAGCAACACATCATTCAGTATGGCGTCCAGGACTTTATTACAGATGCGTAAGGGAGGTATATTTGACCATATAGGCTATGGGTTTTCCAGGTATTCAACTGACAGGTATTTTCTTGTTCCACACTTTGAAAAGATGCTTTATGATAATGCAATGTTAATTATGGCATATTCGGCAGCATACAGTGTTTCTAAAGAGGAGATTTTTATTGATACAGCAGTTAAGACAGCAGAGTATATTCTAAGGGAAATGGTATCTGTAAGCGGTGGATTTTATAGTGCCCAGGATGCCGACAGTGAAGGAACAGAAGGGAAGTTTTATATATGGTCTCTGGATGAAATTAAAAAAGTTTTAGGGGAAGAAAATGGAAAGGAATTTGCAAGGGTTTTTGATATTACTGCGGATGGGAATTTTGAGGGCATGAATATTCCCAATCTTTTAAAAAGTGGAATTATTAATAACAACTATACCAAAGAAATTACAAAACTATATAATTACAGGAAAAAGCGCACTAAACTGCATCTTGACAACAAGCATCTGGCCTCATGGAATGCACTAATGGCAGCCGCATTTTCAATGCTTTACAGGGCATCAGGGATTAGAAAATATTTAGATGCAGCAGTAAAATCAGTACAATTTATTGAAGAAAATTTGTATGATGGCAAAGTGCTTCATACAAGTTTTTGTAATGGAAAATGTTCTGGCAATGGTTTTTTGGATGATTATGTTTTTTATACCACAGCTTTAATTGAAATTTATAATTCAACACTGGATAAAAGTTACCTGGATAAAGCATGTTATTTTTGTAATGAAACAGTAAAAAAATTTGCCAGTAATGCAAATGGCGGGTATTTCCTAATTGAGCCTGGAAATAACGAATTATTTATAAATCCCAAAGAAACATATGATGGGGCTATGCCTTGCGGAAATTCTGTAATGGCATATAATTTTACAAGGCTTTATGGGATTACAAAGGAAAACAAATATAAGGAACTTGCAGAAAAGCAGCTTTCCTTTATGATGGCAAATGCAAAAAATTATCCAGCAGGTTACAGTATGTCCTTAATTGCAGGCATGATATATGAAAATCCGCCTGTCCATATTACAATCGTTTTAAAAAATAATATGGACAAGGACAATATAGATGAGAATAATATAGATATAAGTAGTATAGAGCAAGAAATTCCGTTTTTTGCAGATATAGAAGTTGTGGAAGCAGGAGAAGAATATTCTCTTTTAAATAATAAAACAACGTATTATATTTGTAAGAACCATACATGCCTTCCTCCATCAAATGAAATTCTTTAATAACAGATTACAGGAACAGCCTTTAATTTTGTTCATAATATATTAATAAAAACAGATGCTTTATTAAGGCATGGAGGCATGTTTTGGAAATATATGTAGTAAAACAGGGTGATACTATTGACAGCATTTCAGGTGAATTTAATGTCCCTGCTACAGAAACCGCATTTATAAACCAGATTTCATATCCTTACCCGCTTGTTGTAGGGCAGGCACTTCTGATACCTGTACAAGATGGTTTACAGCAATATAAAAGAGATGTTAATGTAAATGGGTATGCCTACCCATATATTAATTCCAAGGTATTGCAGACAACACTTCCTTATCTTACAGATTTATCAGTTTTTTCTTATGGATTTAATGAAGATGGGGATTTAATACCACCTTCACTGGATGATACAGGAATGATAAATGCGGCACTGGAATTTGGTACATCACCTATGCTTACACTTACTCCAATGGATGAATATGGAAGATTTAATAACAATCTTATTTCTGCACTTGTAAGCAGTGATAGTGCACAGGAGAACCTTATAAACCAGGCACTTGGAATGCTGGATGCAAAGGGCTTCCGGGGGCTGGATATTGATTTTGAATATATAAAAGCAGAGGACAGGGACTTATTTACTTCATTTGTAGCAAGAATGACAAGGGAGCTTAATATATATGGCTACTGGGTTTCAGTAGCACTTGCGCCAAAAACTTCATCAGGACAGAAAGGGCTTTTATATGAAGGTAAAGACTATGGAGGGCTTGGTGCAGCAGCAAATAGCTGCCTGCTTATGACATATGAATGGGGGTATAAATATAGTGAACCTATGGCTGTTGCACCAATAAACAAAGTCAGGCAGGTTGTAGAATATGCAGTAACCCAGATACCACGTAATAAAATAGACCTTGGGATACCAAATTACGGGTATGACTGGCCTTTGCCATATGTGCAGGGTGAAACAGCAGCAACTACTATTGGAAATATTGAAGCTATAGAGATTGCGGCTGCCAATGGTGCGCAGATATTTTTTGATGAAACAGCACAATCACCATATTTCAATTATATGGCAGATGGAATAAGGCATGAGGTATGGTTTGAAGATGTCAGGAGCATGAATGCAAAGTTTTCACTTTTTGAGGAATTTGGGTTAAGAGGTATGGGTTACTGGCAGATAATGAGACTTTTCCTTGCAAACTGGGTGCTTCTTGAAAGCCGCTTTAATATTATAAAAGACCAATAAACAAGTAAAGCAATTAAAAACCATCTTACTGTGGAAGGAGTATCGGAGTGTACTATATTATTACTGGCAGTGGGATACAGAAGATAGAAGAGAAAAATTTCTGGGACAGTAATAATGGGTTATGTGTAGTAAAGTTTGCAGAATGGAACGAAAGTCTGGAATTACGTGAAAAATCAGGTATATGGCACAAGACTGGGATAATGCATTCATGCAGGCTGGAACTGCATCTTGATTATATATTTGGGATGTTTAAAGTCCCATCAAAAACAAAGGGCAGCAGGGATATAACATTTGCAATATATATAACAAATGAGAGGATAATTATACTTGATGATGACGGTGAGGCAAAGGACGCTGCCAGAAAGATTGCAGCAGGACCAAGGCACAGGAATTACAGCCCTGGACGTTTTATATATGATTTTTTGATGTTATTTATTGATGGAGACCTGCTATTTTTAGAAAAGATTGAAAGGGATATTGCAGTAATCGAGGAAGATGTCCTTGAAGGCAGGGCAGAAAAGTTCAGTTACAGGATGCTTTATTTAAAAAAGTTAATATCACGTTTCTATCATTATTATATACAGTTAAAAGCCGTAGCAGAAGAATTTGGTGCTAATGAAAATGGTTTTTTCAATGAGAATGATATAAAGTCCTTTGATATGTTCCACAGTAAAATGGAACAGCTTGCAGATGAAACACAGATGTTAAGGGAATATGCAATGCAGGTACAAGATGTATACCAGTCAGAAATTGAAATAAAACAGAATGATGTTATGAAAATGCTTACAATCGTCACTACTATATTTCTTCCACTTACTCTGATAGCAGGCTGGTATGGGATGAATTTTGAACATATGCCAGAAATAAAATTCCAGTATGCATATCCCGTTACAATAGCAGCTAGTATAATAATTGTAGCCGTCAGCCTTTATTATTTCAAAAAGAAAAAATTCTGGTAAATTACAGGAATGTACCAGTATGCAAAATTAAATTTATAAAAAGTAATTTGCAGTCACTTGCCAGGGAATAATGCCCATAATTTTATCATAGCATAAAGTAAGGATATTTTAAGGTTAAAAGTGTGCTTATGAGGAGAAAGTTCTTTATTGCGGCATCAGTTTTATTTGTGCTGCTTTTTGTATTATTCCCTGATATCTCAAGCAGAGGTGCAGAAAACGGGCTTTTGCTCTGGTTCAATGTTATAATACCATCTTTATGTCCGTTTATGATTATGTCCACAATGCTTATAAAACTAGATGTAACGAGTTTTATAAGCAATATGTTTTATCCTGTGTTCCATAGAGTTTTCCGGCTTTCAAAAAACGGCTGTTACCCTGCAATTACAGGTATGCTTTCCGGATATCCGCTTGGCGCAAAGACTGTTTCAGATATGTATAAAACGGGTGCATTTTCAAAGAGTGAAGCACAATACATTATAAGTTTCTGTAATAACGCAAGCCCTATGTTTATGCTTGAATATACAGGTATAAAATGCCTGGGGCTTAAGCAGCCTGCCATAATGCTAGTTATAATTTACATGTCAGCATTTATAAATGCACTTTTTGAAAGGAATAAGACAGGTAATATAATTGATAATAAGCCAGTTACTAGTACTATAAGAAAAAAATATCCACTAATAGAGGCACTGGATGAAAGCATACTAAGTTCTGCAGTAACATTAGTTAAAGTTGGAGGTTATATAATATTATTTTCAATTCTTACGGAACTTCTTAAAAATATGGTAACATCTAATGAAATTATTAAAATTGCAGGGGCAGGCATACTTGAGATAACTACAGGCTGTGAAGTACTTGCGGGTACATCACTGCCATTATATATAAAATGTATACTTGCAAGTGCATTTTGCGCATTTGGGGGAATGTCAAGTGTAGCCCAGACATCAAGCGCACTTATAGGGACAGGGCTTTCAAACAGGAAGTATATATTTGCAAAATCCAGGCAGGCAGTGATTGCTGCTTTACTGTCAGCAGTTATATTTAAATTTGTTCTTTAACTTTATATATAGAAAATCCACAAAAACCCAATTAATATTAGACATTGGGGCTTTACAGGTGTATAATCGAAAAGAATGGTATTATGGAATGGAGGATATAAACATTATGGAAAGAAAAAATGCTTGGAAAGATTATAATGAAACAGATTTAAAGGAACTTGAAAAACTTTGCGGCAATTACCAGGAATTTTTGTCAGACTGCAAGACTGAAAGAGAATGTACCAGCAGGATTATAAAACTTGCAAAAGAAAAGGGCTATATTTCAATTGAAGATGCAATAACTGCTGGCAAACCCCTTAAAGCAGGTGATAAAATATACGCTTCCTGCATGTGCAAGTCAGTAATTTTATTTAATATAGGCAAAAAACCAATGGAAAACGGGTTAAACATTCTTGGCGCACATATTGATTCACCACGTATAGATATAAAACAGAACCCATTATATGAAGAGAGTGGTCTTGCATATTTCGACACACATTATTATGGAGGAATTAAAAAATACCAGTGGGTAACTATACCACTTGCCGTACATGGTGTTGTAGTAAAAAAGGATGGAAGTAAAACAGAGATATGTATAGGTGAGAAAGAAAATGACCCTGTTTTTTGCATTACAGACCTTCTTATACACCTTGCAGGTGAACAGATGGACAAGAAAGCAGCTAAAGTTATAGAGGGTGAAAAACTTGACCTTTTAATTGGAAACATGCCACTTGATGATGAAGAAAAAGACGCTGTAAAAGCGAATATAATAAAAATCCTTAAAGATTCTTATGGTATTGAAGAGGAGGATTTTATGTCTGCTGAGCTTGAAATCGTACCAGCAGGCAAGGCACGTGAACTTGGGCTTGACAGAAGCATGATTATTTCATATGGCCAGGATGACAGGGTATGTGCGTATACTTCGCTTGTTGCAATGCTTGAGATGGAAAATGTGGACAAGACCTCCTGCTGCCTGCTTGTTGATAAAGAGGAAATAGGAAGTGTTGGCGCAACAGGCATGCAGTCACATTTCTTTGAAAATGCGGTTGCAGAGCTTATTAACCTTGAGGGTAACTATTCGGAATTAAAGTTAAAGCGCTGCCTTAAGAACAGCAGGATGCTTTCTTCTGATGTAAATGCGGCATACGACCCACTATTTGCAGATGCATTTGAAAAGAAAAATTCTTCATACTGTGGAAAGGGTGTGGTATTTAGCAAATTTACAGGAAGCCGTGGCAAATCAGGTTCAAATGATGCCAATGCTGAGTATCTCGCTGCGCTCCGTAAGATTATGGATGATAATAATGTAAATTACCAGATGGCGGAACTTGGCAAAGTGGATGTTGGCGGAGGTGGTACTATTGCATATATACTTTCTCTTTATGGAATGGAAGTAATAGATTGTGGCGTAGCAGTTTTAAATATGCATGCACCTTGGGAAATTACAAGTAAAGCGGATATTTATGAAACAAAGAAATGTTATGTAGCCTTTCTTAAAGATGCATAAAATCCAGAAGTGCCAGAAATATACCAGATATAGAAAATTTGCCTTACTAAAAGAGCAGATATAAATGACCTGCCATGCATGGGGTTCTTGTGTTAGCAAATTATAGATGGCCTGTAAGATAGTAGTTATGCCAAAACGGACTGTTGGTTTTAGGTGGCAAAATTAAATACTTGCAAATACTGCCTTCTAGTGATTATGTTACATTGGTAAGATTATCTATGCTAAAATGGAAAAGAAAGTATAGCAATTTACAATCACAATTAAAATTGTTTGTAATAAAAGGAGAAAAGAAATGGAGAAGTGGGATTTATATACAAAATACAGGGAAAAGACAGGAAGGGAACATGTACGCGGCAGGGAACTGCCAGATGGATTGTACCATCTGGTAGTACATGTCTGGATAAAAAACAGCAAAGGTAAATACCTTATATCAAAAAGGGCAGCAGACCGTCCCACATATCCATTAATATGGGAAAGTACAGGCGGTTCTGTTATAAAAGGTGAAGACAGTCTTGAAGGTGCAATAAGAGAAGTAAAAGAAGAAGTTGGAATTGATTTGGAAAAAGAAAGCGGAAAACTATTATTTAGTAAGATACGCGGAGAAATTGATGGTAAGAAATTTAATGATATAATGGATGTATGGTTTTTTGAATATGATGGGGAACCATCACTTGAAAATGCTTTTACGCAGGAAGTGGCAGAATGCCGGTGGGCATCACCAGAAGAAATTAAACAGATGTATGACAAAGGTGAATTTGTAGAAAAATTGGACTATTTTTTTTATGCATTTAAAGAATGTACACCAGACAGTACATATAAGCCGGATTACAGTAATATTATTGGCAAAACGGTTTCAGGAAGGGTTGACCGTCCTCTTGGTTCGCACCATCCAAGACGCAGAAAAATGGTTTATCCAGTAAATTATGGTTATGTAGAAAATGTTTTCGCAGGAGACGGGGCAGAACAGGATGTTTATATATTTGGCACAAATAAGCCACTAGATACATATAAGGGAAAAGTAATAGCTGTGTTTCATAGATTTAATGATGTAGAAGATAAATGGATTGTATCACTTGATGGACATGATATTCCTGATGAGAAAATTTTAGGTGACATTTCTTTCCAGGAGCAGTTTTTTTATGGAAAACTTTACAGATAATTATATATTAATATATCAAGAAATAATAAGTTAAAAATGCGCAGGTTAATAAATAATAAGTAAGAATAGCAGAAATAAAAATAAATAGATAAAAAATATACAAACATAAAACAACAGATTAAAAAATAAAAATGTAAAAACATACAAACAGAAAACCGACAGATAAAAATAAATAAAAAATATACAAGCAGGAAATGAACAGATAAAAATAAGTAGAAAATAAACAAGCAGGAAATGAACAGATAGAAATAAATAGAAAATAAACAAGTAAAAAACAATAAGTAGAAATGAAAAAATAAAAACAGGAAATGGTGGTAAAATGGTTGTTGATTTAAAGGAAAGCAGAGATAAAATTGATAAAATAGACAGGCAGATTGCGGTATTATTTGAAGAAAGAATGCAGGTTGCCACAGATGTTGCGGCATATAAGAGAAGTACAGGCAAGAAAGTTTATGACCCTGTACGTGAAGAAGAAAAACTAAAAACATTAAGAGAACTTTCAGATAATGAATTTAATAAAACGGGAATAGAAGATTTGTTCAGGCAGATTATGTCAATAAGCCGTAAATACCAGTACAAAGTTCTTGGAACTGAAAATGAAATGAAACAAATTTTCCGCCAGGTAAATTCATTTAATACTGATTCCGATACAAGGGTTGTTTGTTTTGGTGAGCATGGTGCTTATACAGAGCAGGCAATGGAAGAGGTATTTGGCAAAGATATAACAGCAATAAATAAAAGTACATTCAAGGAAGTAATGGAAACAGTTGCCAATGGTGAAGCAAAGTTTGGTGTGCTTCCAATTGAAAATACATCAACGGGTGGTATTACAGATATATATGATTTACTTCTTGATTATGATATAACAATAGTTGCAGAGCATGTTATAAAGGTTGAACAGGCGCTTGTTGGTGTGCCTGGAACAAAACTTGAAGATATTAAAACGGTGTATTCCCATCCGCAGGGTCTTATGCAGTGTTCAAAATTTCTTGAAAACCATCCAGGGATTTCAACTAAAACATATTCAAGCACATCAGCAGCAGCAAAAAAAGTTGCAGAAGATGCAGATAAATCCCAGGCAGCAATCTCAAGTACACGTGCAGCAGGAATTTTTGGTCTTGATATAATAAAAGAGCAGATAAACTATGAAAGCATGAATTACACACGTTTTATAATAATTTCCAACCAGAAAATATTTTTACCAGATGCAGGTAAAATCAGTCTTTCATTTGAAATAAAGCACCAGGCAGGCGCTCTTTACAATATGCTTTCAAATTTCTATTATAATGGTTTAAACCTGACTAAAATAGAATCAAGGCCAATAGAAAACAGAAACTGGGAATACAGGTTTTTTGTAGATATAGAAGGCAACTTAAACCAGCCAGAAGTGGGAAATGCACTTGCAAGCATAAGTGAATTTGCAAATAAATTAGTTGTACTGGGAAATGTTTCTATTATTAATTAGTTACTGCTTAACTTAAAAGAGCAGGTAAAAAAATAATTGTGACAAATTTTTGTAGTATGTAAATTAACACACATCAGGTTTGGTTTTTATTTTAATTTGTAAATTAACCGCATGAGACAAATAAAATTAATTATATAATTTAAATTAGTTTTATTTGTTAGATTTATAATATTAGAAAAGTTAATAATGAAATGAAAGTTAATAATACAATAAAAGTTGATAATATAATAAAAATTCATTAAATAATAGTATTTAATTTGCTGGCAAAAATTATTTATATTAAAAAATATTTATTAAAGGGAGCACAGGGCAAGTTAAAGGCACGTATATGGTGGAAGTTATAAAAAGAAAATAAAAAATCTGGACGGTGGATATATGAGAAAGGGACAAATATATGAGGGTACTGTTATAGACATTAATTTTCCAGACAAGGCAGTAGTCTTAACAAAAGAAACGGATAAAGATGGTATTGTAAAGGATTATCATGTTATAGTGAAAGGTGCACTTCCTGGCCAGACAGTAAAGTATATTTTGCAAAAAGCACGTGCTGGAAAATGTAAAGGACGCCTGCTTGAGGTTATTGGGAAATCTTCATCTGAAATAGAAAAACCTGCATGTGCAAAATTTGGTATATGTGGAGGATGCAGTTACCAGACATTGCCATACCAGGCCCAGCTTGAATTAAAGAAAACCCAGGTATTAAAGCTTATTGATAGCGTGACCGGAGAAAAATCCTATACTTTTGATGGGATATTTCCAAGCCCATGTATATGGGGTTATAGAAATAAAATGGAATTTTCATTTGGTGACGAATACAAAGGGGGTCCGCTTTCGCTGGGACTTCATAAAAAAGGCAGCATACATGATATAATAAATACATCTGGGTGTAAAATTATAAATAATGATTATTCCAAAATTTTAGAGTGTATAAGGGAATATTTTATAAAAAGGAATGTACCACATTATAATAAAAATACACATACAGGTATATTACGCCATTTGCTTGTACGCCGTTCAGCATCAACAGGGGATATACTAATTGCACTTGTAACAACATCAGGGCTTGAAAATTATATAAGTGGAAATAGTAAAAGCGAAGTACAAGACATATGCGGGATAGATGGCAATGAGGTGGCCTGTAACAATATAATTAATAAAAATATTAGTTATATGCATAATTTTTCAGGAGATATTACAAATATAGATATACATGAAAGGGTTGACACATCAGAAGATAACCTTGGTGATAATATTTGCCTGGAAGAACAGGATAAAAATAATATAGCTGAAGATAATAAAAAAGATAATTCCGATAAGACAGATAAATATGAAAATTGCCAGAATTGTCTTTATGGACTTGGACTTGAGTTACAACATCTTGAACTTGAGGGCAGGATTACAGGTTTTCTACATATTATAAATAATGGCTTTGGTGATGTAGTAAAAAGTGATGAAACACATATTATTTTTGGAAAAGACTGGATTACAGAAGAGATACTTGGACTTAAATTCAGGATATCAGTGTTTTCCTTTTTCCAGACAAATACAAAAGGTGCAGAATTACTATACAATTGTGCAAGAAATTATATATTAGGAGAACCAGCTGCTGGAACAGGAAATGTAACAGGTATACATGATGCACAAAAGAGTGCAGAGGATTTTGAAAATGAAGAAAATATAGATATACAAGAAAGGAAAAATGAAGAAAATCCAGAAAAAAATATAAAAGAAAATACCAGGGAAATTGATATGGATGTTAATTCAGAAAATAGTATAAAAAATATAGAAACGAATAATTATTTAGAAAATAAAATAGTTTTTGATTTATATAGTGGAACTGGTACAATAGCACAAATAATTGCACCTATAGCAAAAAAAGTAGTGGGTGTTGAAATAGTAGAAGAAGCGGTGGAAGCAGCAAAAAGGAATGCAGAATATAACAGGCTTGGAAATTGTGAATTTATAGCAGGTGATGTGTTGAAAGTTTTGGAAGAAATTGATGAAAAACCTGATTTTATAATACTTGACCCTCCAAGAGACGGATTAAACCCTAAAGCATTGAAAAAAATATGTGAAGAAATAAAAGTGCCTGGAATGGTTTATATCTCTTGCAAACCAACAAGCCTTGCAAGAGATATAGGTGAGATGCAGAAATATGGATATAATGTCAGAAGGGTATGCTGTGTAGATATGTTTCCGCAGACAGGGCATGTGGAGACGGTGGTAGGACTACAAAGGAAAGATACCTAGAAATCCTTGAATTTACGCACTTTGTGACATTTTTCAGTTTTAATAAAATCGGTGAAAATCATAAGGAAAAGATACTTGTGAAGAAAGTAACCGTAGTTGTGGCATTAGACCTCGGTACGGGGAACACAAAAAATCCTGACAGTGAAAGTGAATAGTGACTATCAGACAGATTGATAGATTATAGGGATACTTGAATGGAAGTGTCCCTATTTTTTATATTAGGGCATTCCAATAGGGGAATGCTCTTTTCAATTTCAAAACAGGAGGAAAAAAGTATGAGTAGTACAGCGTTAGGAGCAGAGAAAGCGGCAAAGATTATTTTTATCAGCAAAGCACATGAAAAATTCTACTATGAGAAATTAAAAGAGGTCAGG